>CAYZXF010000443.1:0-6080 GCA_964482355.1 uncultured Anaerolineaceae bacterium
CCAGAGCATTCAAGATTCCCTTTCTGGCATCGTTGGCATTTGCCGGCAAGGTGAGGTGCACGGGTACCTCAATAGCTGCCGAGAGCGTGGCATACGCGATCCCCATATTTCCAGACGTCGAATCGAGAAGGCACCGTCCATTACCAAGTTCACCAGAGCGAAGAGCCTGTCGCAAGATGCTCGCTGCCGGGCGGTCCTTAACCGAGCCGCTAGGGTTGTGCCACTCGGCCTTGGCGTAGATCTCGACCGGAGTGGCGCTCAGGCGCCGCAAACTAATCAGGGGGGTATTTCCTACGGCCCCCAATAGGCCCTCGTGCTCGATTGTTTGCTGCGTTGAGGCGTTCATCACTTCCTACCTTAAGCAAAAAGCTCGCTCCCGGTTTGGGCGATGGTTTCTCATTCCATCGCGGGGGCGAGCCTGCAAATCTCCGCTGAGGCAGCTCTTATCCTAGCTGGCTCCAATTCGGCGGGACGCATGCTGCCCCCGCCTCATACAAGTGCATTTGACCACGAAGTATTTATTCATAGGAATATAAGAAATATTATATCGCTGCGATCGAGGTTGTCAACGGTTGGTTCTAACGAAAATCCCGAAACCTGACGGTGCAGCACGGTGCAAGTTTGCGACCAGCTTCGCTTTCGCCAGATGAGACGCTGATCCTACCCGATCACGCCTTACGCCTTGCTATAATGCCTTCGTCGGGATAGCATCCTGCCTGCCATGTCGAAGCGCACGGCCGGCGAACCCAAGCATTCCGCAGCAAAATCCTCCAGTCAGTTTACCCGGCATGTCGCCGTGACTTTTGGGATCGCTGCGTTGATCGCCACCGTGCTTACGGCGTGGAAGCCTGCCAGTCTCGATCCAGGTGAGCTGGTGGGCGAGTTGATGGCCGCTCTCGAAGGTTCTTCTGAAGAGCCGGCGGCTCAAGCGGAGCTTCCCGAATTTACCGAGGCATTGCCCATTGGGGTGGTGTCCGGACATGCGGGACCCCATCCGGATAGCGGTCTGGATGATCCAGGCGCCACCTGTCCCGACGGTCTCACCGAGGCGGAGATCAACGCAGAGATTGCCCGCCGGGTTGTGACGGGACTGGAAGGCTCCGGGTTCAAGACCGTCCCTCTGGAGGAGTTCGATGCCCGCTTAGACGGGTTCCGGGGTTCTGCATTGGTCTCAATACATGCCGACTCGTGCGCTGCGATCAACGACTCGGCCACAGGATATAAGGTCTCCGCAGCCATTGATACGGCTGTGCCCGACCGATCACAACGCCTGGTGGCATGTATGGCAGACCGCTACGGGAGGGCGACCGACCTTCGCTATCACCCGAGCAGCGTCACGCTGGATATGACCGAATATCACACTTTCTTCGAGATCGACAGCCTGACCCCAGCGGCCATCGTTGAAGTTGGCTTTCTCTTTCTGGATAGAGATTTCCTGACAGAGCAGCCAGAGAAGGCGGCCCGGGGAATCGTGGATGGGTTGTTGTGTTTCGTGAACAACGAACCTGCTACGTTACCGCTCAGCGACCTGCCCTGAGCAATTGCAGGCGCCCCCCAGAACGGGCGAGCGGACCCTGAGAGCATGCCTTGACTTCCTTTCCCCCACGCACCCCTTCTAACCAAGCCACCGAAGCTCTGCGCGCGGCGCATGCGGCGCTAGGCCGTGGCGATAAGGTGGAGGCCCGTCGTCAGGCGCGCCTGGCTGCAAAGCTGCTTCCTAATATGGAAGAGCCCTGGCTTTATTTGGCAGCCACGGCCGATACGAAGGCTGGATTAGCCTATCTGGCACGAGCCCTGGAAATCAATCCACGCAGCAAGCCGGCGAAGAAAGCTATTCGATGGATGATCCAGCGCTTGCCGGCAAGCGAGCGTAAACAAGCACTTCGAGCAGCTAATCTCCCGAGTGTTCAACTCTTATCACTAGAAGCCCTAAGCCCTCGCAGATTGTTTTCCTTGCGCATTGCAGTTCCGGCAGTGGTCCTGGCGGCTGTTATTGGGGCGTGGATAGGTGGACAGCCGGCGGACGCGTTCGAGCCACAAACCGCTTCGGGACTGGCTGCGAAAGCCACGCTCACTAACACTCCGACTCCGACCGCGACCTCGACCAGCACTCCAACGCCGACGCCTACTCCCACTCAAACCTTTACTCCCTCCCCAACGGTGCTTCCCACCAGGCGGCCGAACCTCTCCTGGACCTACTCTGAAGATCCAAACGAATTGGCCAACGAGGGGCGTTGGATCGATGTCGATCTGAGCGAGCAAAAAGTTACCGCGTACGAGGGAGCCACGCCGGTGAACAGCTTTATTGTTTCAACGGGCACCTCGATCCACCCTACCCTCACTGGACAGTTCCGGGTTTACATAAAATTAGTCGCAACTGACATGGCTGGACCTGGCTACTATCTCCCGGCTGTTCCCTGGACCATGTACTACTATCGTGGATATGCCCTTCATGGAACATACTGGCACAGCAATTTCGGGACCCCCATGAGCCATGGCTGCACGAACATGACTATCGCAGATGCTGAATGGATCTATAATTTCGCTTCTGTCGGGACCCTGGTGAACGTTCACCCTTAATTGTAAGCGGCCCGAAACTTGCAAATTAACTCCAGCACGGGCCGTTTTTGGTCTCTAAAGCAGGTTCAGTGAACAGAGCATGCCTGAAGGAATAGAACTCAGCGAAGCGCTTTCCAGGCGCGACTTTCTCCGCCTCACGGGCTCCGGCCTCATGGCGTTGGGGATTCCACTCCAGTGGACAAGCAAAGCCGTTGAGACAGACCGCGGCTTGATGGGGCGAGTCGTTGACCCTACGCTCGATATCTACACGCGACCTTCTTGGGCAAGCGAGAAGATCAAAACGCTCTGGCGAGACGACCTCTTCGATATTAGAGCTGCCTGGGTGGGCGATCCCATTCCGGAGCACAATCGAATCTGGTATGAAATCCCGGGCCTGGGATACGCGCACTCGTCGACTATTCAGCCCGTGCGTGATGAACCGAACGAGCCGCTTCTTGAGGTGCCGACCTCGGGCGTTCTTGCGGAACTCACGGTTCCTTTTGTAGATGCTCGCTGGCTACCGCGCGACAATGCCGAAGCCGCTTACCGCTTCTATTACGGCACAACGTATTGGATCACTGGCGTCAGTCGGGATGTGAAACTGCAAAAGTGGTATCGCATCCTGGACGACAAATACACCTATGTCTACTACGCACCAGCGGCAGCATTTCGCCCCATTCCGATCGCCGAACTCATCCCGATTTCGCCTGATGTGCCCCCTGAAGATAAATTCATCAAAGTTAACTTAGCCAATCAATGGGTGAGTCTGCTCGAGGGGGATACCGTCGTCTTCACAACCAAGATATCGAGTGGGCGGAAATTCGGCCGAGAATACTATCTGACCCCCGTAGGCGACTTCGAGACTTTTCGTAAGCGTCCTTCGCGGCACATGGCCAATGGCAATCGCGCCACCGGCTATGATCTGCCCGGAGTACCCTGGGTGTCGTATATCGATGAGATAGGCGATTCCTTTCACGGGACCTACTGGCACAATGACTTCGGATTACCCCGCAGTCATGGATGTATCAACATGACGCCCAAGGCTGCAAAGTGGTTGTATCGGTGGACGCACCCCATTGTGCCGAAAAACGAATTGGAAGCTTGGAAGGCCCACGGCACGGCAGTGAACGTAGCCTTCTAACCCATTTTCAATCTATGGCGAAACAAGCACTATTTTCTGGGTTGGTTGCCGACGAGTCCGGCAACCCGGTCGAGGTCGCAACCGTTGGCGGAGAAGCGTTCTACGTCATCGATGACGATGGATTCAAGCGGCATCTCGAGAGCGAGCCGGTGGATCGCCAGGTACTTGAGCAATTTAGCGAGTACATTCGCGGCAACGAAGACATGGTCAGTGAAGGCACCATGAAAGCCATCGGCCAGGACGACATTTTCACCAAGGCCATTATTGACAATTCGCTCAAAGACCTGGACAAACAGTTCGACCAACTCCTGCAGAGCGGTCTCCCCGATGACCTCAGAGCCTGGATGGGCATGCTGGGATTTAGAGTTCAGATCGATATGCAAGGAAATGTGGTCAATATCGAACAGCCTGGGATTCCAGACGAGGGCTAGAACTAAGCGCGCCTCGACCTAGCTCCAGAACAAGCGGTCCTCTAAAGATCCGTTCCACAATCAAAAGCGCACATTCGTAGCGATTCCCTGCCGAACCCCTGTGTAGTAGAATCCTTGCCTGTCATGGCGTTGTCGGAGTACATTCTCGACGTAGATGAAGCGACCTTCGAGAGCGAGGTCGTCCTCAGGTCGCACGAGGTGCCGGTGGTTGTCGACTTCTGGGCACCGTGGTGCGGGCCATGCAAGACGCTGAGCCCAATGTTGGAGCGCCAGGCTATCGAAGCCGGAGGGGCGTTCCTGCTGGCGAAGATCAACGTCGACGACAACCCGGCGCTCTCGATCCGCTTCGGAGTGCAGGGTATTCCGGCGGTTAAAGCCTTCCGGCATGGGGAGATCGCGGCCGAATTTGTGGGTGCCCAGCCAGAGACCGTGGTGAAGCGCTTCATCGAACAACTGGTTCCCAGCGAAACACAACAGGCGATCGATGAGGCCCTGAGCTTGCTTGGTACTCGACATTATCAACAGGCCGAATCTTCGTTTCGAGAGGTTCTTGATGAAGACGAGGGCAATGCCGATGCTGCACTTGGTCTGGTAGAGAGCTTGTTGATGCGGGGCCAGGGAGGCGAAGCGCTTGATATCCTTGAGCATTTTCCAGCCGGTACGGCCTGGGCAAAGGCCGAGACTTATAAGCCGCTCGCCGAATTGCTTGTAGAGACCAGTCAGCAGCAGTCTGGAATCGAGGACGACCCGATGGAAGCCAGCCTGCATCAAGCGGCGAGGCTTATCGAACGAGGCAACATCGAGGCCGCCATGGATGGTTTCCTGAGTATCCTGCGGGAGGACAAGAACTACCGGAATGGAATGGTCAGGCAGATCATGCTCGCGTTGTTTGAACTGCTAGGCGACCAGGATCCAACCACTCGGAAATATCGTGAGGAATTGGCTTCGGTATTATTCTGATCGTAGTGTGAAGAGTCATTGGGGCCGGGCGCACTGCTTGGCCCTTCTTGCTGTCTACAAATGAGCTCCCAAGCAACCACAGATTCAGGCGAAGTAACTCTTAGCCGAGAGATGAACCTTTTCACCGTCACCATGATTGGTGTCGGTGGAATGATCGGCGCTGGCATATTCGTGCTCACCGGCATCGCTGCAGGTGAGGCGGGGGCGGCCGTTATTCTGGTGTTCCTACTCAACGGACTGGTCACTTCCCTGACTGCCATGTCCTACGCAGAACTGGGTTCGGTTCTTCCAGGCGCAGGCGGAGGATACATTTTCATCAAGGAAGCAATGGGAGGAACCGCCGGCTTCCTCGCGGGTTGGATGAGCTGGTTTGCACAGGCAGTAGCCGGCAGTCTGTACGGACTGGCGTTCGGCAGATTTGCCGCCGAGCTGATCGAACTTACGGCCTTCCCAAACTTTGGACTGACGGTTGACCAGCTATCGCTGGCCTTCATGACCATCATCATCGTCACCTTCATCTTCATCAATTCGTGGGGGGCATCTGAAACCGCTGCCGCCGGGAATATCCTGACCCTCACAAAGATCGCAATCCTTGGCGTGTTGGTCGCATTTGGTTTGGCCGCGATCGCGGGTACCGATCTAAGCCAGGCCGAGATAAGCACTGATTTCTTTTCACATGGAGTAATCGGAGTGTTGTCGGCGATGGGGCTCACCTTTATTGCATTTGAGGGGTACGAAATTATTGCCCAGTCGGGAGAAGAGGTGATCAACCCCAAGCGAAATATTCCCATCGCAATCTTCGTCTCGATCGCAATCGCGGTCGTGATCTACATTTTGGTTGCGTTCGTAGCCATGGGAGCGACGACGGCCCCCGCAGGTATCACGGTCTCGGCCTATCTCGGAGAGCAGGGTGAAGTAGCCATTATCGAAGTGGCAAGCCAGGTCTTTCCGTTTGGAATCGGCGCTCTGGTGCTGCTGATCGCCGGCCT
>CAYZXF010000444.1:0-1520 GCA_964482355.1 uncultured Anaerolineaceae bacterium
GTTCGTGCCCTATTTCCCATTTTGAATCTCCTTTCTCCTCATCAAAGCCTAGATTGACCACGCCATCTAACGGCTGCGAGCTGCCTGTGCTTGGGCCGCAGGCACCTTGGACTGCTAAGGCAGGCAAGTGAGCGGCCGGGGATCGCTCCCTCACAACTTTTTCCGATTACCTGCGTGGCGATCATCTCTTGCTTATGGCGCTGAATCCCGGGTCCGCTCCAGCGAGTTGTTATGCGGCTCTTCGCAATGAACCGACTGGTTTCATGTCGACCAAGACCTGAGGCTAGCTGGTTGCACTAAGTATGAAATCTCGGATGTCTCTCATAGCGTCTTCGCGGACGATGCTATTTCCTTCCCCTTCTGGGGTTACCAAAGCATGACCAGAACCCTCATAGATTCTTACGTCGAGATTCGACTTGTCGAGAGATTCCAGGATCGCTGCGCTCTCGCTTGTTGGGACGTTCGTGTCGTTTTCCCCGTACAGGATCAGAGCCTCGACCGAAAGGGTTCGCCAATAGGGGAGAGGATCGAAGTTTCCGATCGCATCCCAGAACCTCGGTTGGGCAACGTTTCTGACCATCCAAGATGATGGGTAAGCGAGCAGATCGGATAAGCCTGGAAGGATGCCCAGTTCCCGCAGGTTGTGGGTTTCCTCGTACACCAGGAGATCGTACGCCGGGAGAGCTCCCCCAACTACGTTCACTATGAAGCGAATGTCTTGCGATTTATCAGCGACGAGCGGAGCAATACGTCCGCCCTGGCTCAAGCCGATCACGCCGATATCCGAGATGGCAACTTTCCCCTGATCCTTCAAGAATGACACTGCCGCCAGCGTGTCCGTGGCAAGATCCTCAAAACTTGCATTTCGCCAGTCTCCTTCCGATTGATCTGATCCGCGTTTGTCCGGTTCCAGGACCACAATGCCGCTCTCTTGCAGAAACTGGTTTAGAGTGAGATCCCAGCGATTACCTCTGACACTCGTGCCGGATCCTTGGATTGTTACGACTGCAGGAAATGGTCCGTCGCCCTCAGGAACAAATAGCATGCCCCCCAACTTGAGGTCCTGTTCGGTGTTCTGAAAACTAACCTCCTGATACTCTGCGTTGTCAAGTTCAACCCCGCTGAAGCTCCTCCTCTCGTCCGATGCGGTGAGCTGTCTAATAAGAATGGGGACAATCAGGAGTGCAAGGAATCCGACGAATAGCGCAGCTAGGTACCTCTTCATCTAATCAATCCTCCGCCCACTTCACTCGGCTCCTGAGGGAGTTGCGGCCTCCCCCAGCAAGAAATATCAGCCTAAATGGGTTGGACATTTCCGCTCGATGCTGGTTATGCAGACTACGCGACCGCTTCGATATTCTTCAAATCAGCCCACTGTAAGCCACGTAACGGCTGCTTGTGCTTGCGAAGCAAGTGCGAGCTGCCTGTGCTTGGGCCGCAGGCACAAGTGAGCGGCGCAGGATAGCTACATCGTACATGAATGCCCGACTAGGCTGCGTCCCCTCCAGCGAGTTGTTAGC
>CAYZXF010000445.1:0-7090 GCA_964482355.1 uncultured Anaerolineaceae bacterium
ATTGCTCCGCCTCGAGAGGAGCTGTAGATGCGAACCAGGCTATTTGCAGGCAGAAACTGGCGTTCCAGCGTAAGGCCTAACACGGTACCGGTTGCAAAGCCTGCCGCGTAGGCCAGGATGCTCAAAGGTTGCGCAAGATTAGACAGGAGACCGGCTGCCCCAAGGATGAAGAAGAAGGACGCGAAAAAGCCCAGGAACCAGGCCACCGTCCGCTGTCCGCGGATAATAGCAAGCGTGCGCAGAGTCGCCAGGGTCAGGTCTGCCGTGCGCAGCGCGAACAGCACCAACAATACGCCACCAGGGCTCAGCGCTAGCCAATCAATTCCGTAAAAGGGAATGTTCATGAGGTGGCTCGCGCCAGCCGATGAAGATTAAACATGGCTCGATGAACCGCTCTGTCCACCGGAAATTGACCTAAGCGCGCCAGAAGCCGCGATGCAGCGGCCTTACATCGGAAAGGGTCACAAACGCGTCCGGGTCCGCCTGAAGAACTTCGTTTCGAACGGGATCGATATCGCGGCGGCGAACGCTGGTGGTCAGTATGGAGACCGCTCCGTCTTTTCCCTTGCCGGAAAGCTCTGTAACCGCATAACCCGCGCTCCGCACCGCGCCTGCCACTGCTTCTCCCCGTTGCCGGCTGATCACTCGCAAATGGCTATGTCCGATTGCCAGCCGTTCTTCTATTCGCATACCGACCACATTGCCGGTTGCGAATCCGGCCGCATACGCCAGAACATTGAGCAGGTTATCCAAATGGCTCAATACGCTGGCGACCGCGATCACCCACAGGGCGGATTGTACGAATCCCACAACCCATGCTTGGGGCCGGCGCCCGCGTACAACAAACAGCACGCGCAGCGTATCCAGCGACATGTCGGCTACGCGGATGAAAAAAATCAGGACGGGAAGCAGGGCGACTGGGATGAAGTCAAGCATCGCGAAAATCCTTATTCATTTGGGGGGTCGTATAACCAAGTAATTCTCGAACTTGACTATGCCTCGAGTGGGATTCCCTCAAAGAGATCACGTTCGATGCGGCCGTTGGTGACCGGAGGATCGGAGCGCATAAAGGTTTCAACGTTGCCGGAACGAAGCAGACGTAGCAACGCCCCCGCTACTCCCTTCGTGGATGGCCCCATATCAAGTTGGCTAGCATGACAGGACATCGCCTCTTCTTTGATGTCCGCCACTTTGCGATAGTCGACCTTGGCATTTACCGGAAAATTGGTTTTGAAAACCTCTGTAAGGTCGATATCTTCATTGCGACCCCATTTGCGAGGATCTCGACCGGCTAAACGCAAGAGGGCGAGAACGGGCTTGACGAATCGGAAGGAGAAGGTCGCGAAATACAATTTCTGCGGTTCGAAGGCTGAGCCTGATTCGGGGAACTGCTCTGGATCGCCGGCGGACTTATAGGCTGTGACCGTTGCATCGTGTATCGCGATGTGATCCGGATGGCCGTAGCCCCCTACCGGATCAAATGTGATCACTATCTCCGGTCGCAATCGCCGGATAAATCCCACCAGCGTTTTCACAACATCATCCTGAGGCGCCTGTGCAAGAGCCTCTGGATGTTCATTGTCTTCCGTCCCCACCATACCCGAATCGCGGTAGTCCAAGAAATGAACCTCTTCAAGTCCCAGCCGTTCGGCTGCGCATCGTAGTTCATCGACTCGAAGGTCGGCAATGTTGGAGTAACCCTCCATAAATTCGGGCGCCACCGTCCCCACCTCTCCTCGAGTAGCGCAGACGAGATGAACCTTTACGCCCTGGCTCGCGTAGAGTGCAAGCGTTCCGCCGAGGCCAAAGGTCTCGTCATCTGGATGAGCCAGAACCACAAGCATCGTTCGAGACGTCAATTCAAATCCTCAAAAAAGCGGCCCGAATATACCATATCAAGCTTCCCCAACGATCTGCACCACCAGGCGTCGGCTCCTTGCCCGAACATCAAAGTCGATAAAGAGAATCTGCTGCCAGGTGCCTAGAGTTAATTGTCCATCAAGAATAGGAATCGTGAGCGAAGGCCCCAAGAGCGCGGCCCGAAGATGGGAATGTCCGTTGCCGTCGTGCCACCGAAGATTGTGCTTGTACTCTCGATCCTGAGGAGCGATTTCGTCCAGTGCTCTACGAAGGTCGTGCAGGGCGCCGGATTCATACTCGATGGTCGTGAGCGCGCTGGTGGAGGAGGCCGTAAATACTGTGACCAACCCAGATTGCACGCCGGAGGCCTGCACGTGATCCTGCACCTGCGGGGTCACGTCATGGGTATCGGCATGCCCGCGGGTCTGCAGTTCAATTGAGCCGGAACTGACCATATCTCCTCCCTACAATAAGCCAGCGAGTGGGTTGTAGGAACTTCCCAGGGGGCTAAGCCTGTTCAGCCCGGCTGACGGGTTCCAGATCTTCCTGTGTCCGAGTGAGGGACCTGCCTGCGGCCTTCGCTAAATATTGAGCTTTGTCCGCACGTGCGAGGATGTCTTCGATTGCATCGTCTTCTTCATCGATCTGACCCACCCCTACCGAGAGAGTAAGTGAAGGTAGCGAGGGGGAGAGCTGGCTGCCGTAGGCGGCGAGGGCTTTTCTCAGCTTCTCCGCAACGTGCTCGGCGCCGGCCAGTCTTGTCTCGGGCAGCAGCACCGCAAACTCATCACCGCCGATGCGCGCAATAAGATCTGTGGCGCGCAGCACAGCCTGCATCGAGCGTGCCGATCCGCGCAAGATCTCATCCCCAAAGAGATGCCCAAATTGATCATTGATAGATTTAAATCCATCCAGATCAATGTAGAGCAGGCAAAACGGGCGCCGGTAGCGCTGTGCGCGCGCGAATTCACTCTCTAATTGCTCGAAAAGATGGCGTCGATTCGATAGACTGGTAAGCGGGTCGGTATGGGCGAGCTTAGACATTTGATCCGCTTGCCGATGAAGGTTCGAGAGCGATCTTTGGATTTGTTCCGAAAGAGAATTCGAGATCAAGGCAGCCGATGACGCGACCACCGCGAATACAAGGAGATAGATGAGCAGCGATGATTCATTGACAAAGGCAGGTGCCCTCCCCGCGCCTTCGGCAAAGAGCACCGCTCCGGTATTGACTGCGATGCTGCCGAACGCGAACAGAAATGGAGCCCATCCGCCAATGAGTGCCCCTGATACTAATATCGGAAGAAAAAATGCAGCGCTGATGAAAACGATGTATTCAGGGACTAAGAACGCGCTCGCTGAAACTACAAGGAACCAGGATACCGAGATCGCGTATCCGGCCATATTCAGCAAACCCTTTCGCAATAGCCAAAGGGCGAGTGCGCCAGCGGCTGCCAGGAATGCAATACCTGCCAGGTCGATTACGATCTGACCCTGTGGGTTTAGCGAGCTGAAAATAAGCACGCCTAACACCCAGAGGCCTAGCAACGCGTACTGTGCGAACACAATGGACCGAGCTAAATTCGTCCTAGAAGCCCTTAGTTCAGGGTCAATCCGGGGCAAAAAGTGAGCTTGGAGTTGGTCTATAAGTCGATAAAAACGGTCAGGAGTCGTCAGCTGCATCTGGGCTAAATGCTCCGAGGATATTGTACCCAGAGTCCACGAACAACACTTCCCCTGTGATATTTCGCGCCCAATCCGATGCCAACCACACGGCAGAGTTGCCGACATCTTCCGGCGTAATGTGGCGTCGAAGGGGAGCAATCTCCGGAAACTCCCTGTACATGCGCTTGAATCCACTCACGCCAGCTGCGGAAAGCGTCCTTACGGGACCAGGTGAGATGGCATTCACACGGATTCCTTGCGGACCGAGATCAGCCGCCAAATAACGGGTGGTGGATTCAAGGGCAGACTTGGCCACTGCCATGACGTTGTAGTTCGGGAAAACTTTTTCTGAGGCATAGAAAGTGAGCGTGATCATTGAGCCGCCATCAGGCATCAGTGGAATACTGGCACGGGCTAATGCTAGAAAAGAGTAGACGCTGACGTCCATCGCAACGCGAAAACCATCTCGCGTCGTTTTGTGGAAGTCCCCCTCCAGCTCTTCTCGCCCGGCGAAGGCAATGGCGTGGACCAGGATGTCAATCGTTCCCAGTTCATCGGCGGCCTTTTTAAACACTGCCTCAATCTCCTTGTCTTCGGTCACATCGCATTTCTCTACGAAGCTTGAACCAACCGATTCCGCCAACGGTCGGACCCGCCGCTCCAGCGAATCAATCGCATAGGAGAAAGCCAGCTCGGCTCCCTGATCGTGCATGGCTTTAGCGATGCCCCATGCGATTGAATGATCGTTTGCTACACCAAAGATTAGTGCGCGCTTACCTTCCAGTAGTTTCATACAATTGCCTCCTGCGCCCGGAGCTGCTCATATTGCCTCCGGGGGATACGGAATCTCCAGGGGATACTCTTCCATGGCTCCGGTACCGAATTTAACCCCACGCGGGGGCTATTGGTCACGCTCTGAACTTCGGAATTTTTCTCAATAAAGAGCTCAGAATCTGGATTGCAAAGATCGTGCCCATTCCAGATACGGTCGATGTCAAAAGCCTGGCAGATTTTTGCCGGGCCGTCTGTGAATTGAGCCGGATCGCCGGCAATATGATCCGAAGGATTCTCCCAGGGTGCAGAAGTACGGACCCCGCGCGATCGCCGCCAGGCAGAACGCCGTTCTTGCATCTTTGCAATTCCTTCGGTCGGGAGTATGGCTCGCAAAAGCACTGCCGCTGGGCGCTCCGCTTCCTCCGTTACAAAGTTCAGCATCCAGTGCATTCCATATGTGAAGTAAACGTAAGCGTGACCCGGCGGGCCCCACATCGTTTCATTCCTCGGAGTAAGCCCTGAGCTTGCATGGCAGCCCTTATCTTCCTGGCCAATGTAGGCCTCGGCCTCAATGATCAGGCCCGAGAGGCGTGTACCGTCGGATTCCAGCTTCACAAGGCGCTGACCCATCAATCCTCTGCAAACTTCCAGGGTGGGGCGATTGAAATCGCCTCTGTTGAATCGGGGAGAACTACTCAACCGGAGCAGGCTGGAATCGTGGATCCTGTGCGACCATCCGCTCAAGTCCCTCGTGTAAGCTGACGACCGGGCGATACCCCAGTTTCTTTTTAGCACGACTGATATCGGCACACATGCGCGAGGAGCCGGGATCTTGATCTTCCTTGAAAATCCACTCTCCGCTACTGCCCGCCGTCTCCAGGGTTTCCTGCGCCAACTCGCGGATGGAGGTCTCTACACCGCTGCCGATATTGATGATGGATTTGTCAATCGTGGGCGCCGTAGCGGCCGAAACCATGGCTTCAATCGCATCGGTAACGAAAACGAAATCGCGGGTTTGCTGACCCTTCCCGTGGATGACTAACGTTCCGCCCCTCACAGTGAGCCGTAAGAAATTTGGTACGACAGGTGGGTGGGCGGCGGGGAGAGGTTGGCCAGGCCCATAAACGTTAAACACTCGAAGGGCCACCGTCTCAATGCCCCAGAGCGCGCCAATGGTGCGTACGTAGTATTCAGCCGAGAGCTTCGATACTGCGTACGGTGATAACGGTTGAGGCCGCGAATCTTCTAGCAGCGGTTGGCTTCCTTGATCGCCGTAGACCGCTCCCGACGATGCAAATACCACGCGTTTCACGCCGACATCCCGCATCGCTTCCATGACGCTGACCGTACCTCCGACATTGACTGCGTTGTACTCCCGGGGATACAGCACCGACTCAGGAACCGATACCCTGGCAGCCAGATGGTAAATGCAATCCACATCCTGAAGCAGGGTCCAGAGCTTGGGCCGATCTACTACGTCTCCTCGAGTAAACAGAACATCCGGATCCAGTTGGCCGGGGTCGCCCGCAGAAAGATCGTCCAGGCCTCGGACCTGATGACCCTCTCTTGCAAGTCGATTGGCGAGCGCTGAACCAAGGAAACCGGCGGCGCCGGTAACGAGGAAATTCATGCTTTTTGGGCCATAAAGCTGTTTTTTGTAAAGGGGCGGGACCCAATGGGTCCCGCCGCGGGATTATAGCATAGCGGCCTGGTGGCCCAGGAAGGAGCGCCTATCGGTTGTTTAGGCCGTGGTCACCTTCGGCCGGCCGGCACAAAACCGGAAGCTTATGGCGCTTTTAACATCCATTGATAAACTGGCAAATATGAAAACACTGATGCGAGCACGCACATTCGGGATACTGATTGTCGTGCTGCTAGCCTTTTCCATTCTGCTGACGGCCAGCGCAGCGTCGGTTCTCGATCGCAAAGATCAGGTGCAGCGATTCACGCGCCAGCTCGAGTTCGACTACCTGGGCTGGACCGTCCGAGCGCTGGGCAACAAGTTGAGCCAGCTCGGGCTCGGCGCATCCGGATTTCTGACGGAGCAGGACCGCAACCAGGCGGTACTGGATTATCTTGATCTCGTGCGGGAAGCAGGTCGGCTCAGCGGAGAGCTCACGAGCGCGCTGTCCGACCCGAACCTTCCAAATCCCGAGCTCACCGCCCAGCCAATTTCGGAAGAACTGCAGTCAATTCGGCAGCGGCTGGATGACCTAAAGCCACTAGCAGAATCCGTCCTGCAGGAAAACGTGGCGGTTGTCTTAGAGGATCAAGGTCTCGGTGTGTGGGGGACGCCGTTTCCCCCGGTCGCATTTCAGTTCTCTGAACTGCCGGTGGCGCTTATCGTTTCCCCGAGAGACGCCATCCAGCAGGATGCTAATCTGCACCTCGATCCGGGCATGAATCTGGAGGATCAGATTGACCTGGAGTCACAAGTTGAGGACGAGCTGGATGTTTCCGCGCTGGTGGTGGGTATTGGGGGTCTTTCACCCGATCCGACCATGATCCAGGAGACCACCTCGATGCAATGGCTCGCAGAAACCATTGTTCACGAGTGGACCCATCATTACCTTGCATTTAGACCGCTTGGCGTTCAATACGCCCAATCGAACGAGACGCGCTCGATCAATGAGACGGTCGCCGGAATTGTTGGACGCGAAATCGGCCGAGAAGTACTCGCCCGCTATTACCCAGAATTCCTGCCAGACCCTCCGCCTGAGCCAGAGCCCACCAGCGAAGTGGGCCCGACCCCTGAGCCGCCGGAGTTTGACTTCAGAGTTGAGATGCGCGAAAC
>CAYZXF010000446.1:0-1813 GCA_964482355.1 uncultured Anaerolineaceae bacterium
ACCGAGCAGCCACTTGACCTGGCGCTGGCGCCTACGCTCTCTCGTATCTACCACCCTCATTTGCCATCGCCGCGCAAATCCGCTCCTGGGGCCCACCATAGGCGCCTCCTGGAATGATGATTCAATCGCCTGCCACGCACCTAGCTCCTTCTGCAGCTCTGGCGATTGTTCGAGCTCGCGCTCCAGTCGCTCCCTCTCAGAAGCGCCCAGGTCGTGCTCATCCATCGGCCACTGATCAAGCGGGTGAGGCTTCATTTTGGCCTTCTCCGAGTGCTTGCTGTTCGGCGGTCCAAACGTCCACCAGCTCGCGGCGAGCGCGGTGCAGCCGGCTTTTCACAGCACTATTTGTCAAACTGAGTGTTTCTGCGATTTCGTCGTAGGAATAGTCGTACCAATACTTGAGAACTACGGCAGCACGGTCCTTGGCACTCAGTGCGGACAATGCCTTCTGAACACTCGCAGTCTCGCCTAAAGCTTCAACGGCGATCTCCGCAGATGGCGATTGCTGGTCTGATCGATTGAATAACGCCTCAAGGCCTACCCACGAGATACGCCGCCGACGAAGTTGATCCATGCATTGGTTGTAGGCAATGGCCAACATCCACGACATGAATGGGCGCTGAGGGTCGTACTTCTTGAGCCCCCGATACGCCTTCATGAATGCTTCCTGGGATGCGTCTTCCGCATCTCCGTGGTTTCCCAACAGCCGATAGCAAAGGTTGTAAACCGGTTTTTGATATCGCTCGACAATCTCGCTGAATGCATCATCATCGCCATCCGCGGCTGCAGCTATCTGTACTCTTTCGTCGTCACGCGCCATTGGCAGCCGTTTCCGTTCTACTCCTATATACGCAGCCATTGCTAGAAGGTTGCACGAGTTTCTGGCGCGCGAATACGTCGTTTAGCACACGGGTGGATTTGGGATAAGAACTTGTCGATTGAGAACTAAGGATGGCGGTTGGTATCAGCAGCAGTCGGCGGGCTGTCCAGCGCCTCGCTTTCGCCCATAAGGCGCCGCTCTGCCTTAAACTGCGTCTCATAGAGCGTGTGGTAGAGGCCGCCCTGAGCCAGAAGTTCTTTATGCCCGCCCTGCTCGACCAACCGCCCCTGATCCATGACAAGGATTTTATCTGCCCCGATGATGGTGCTCAAGCGGTGTGCGATAACCAGCGAGGTTCTGCCCTTCATCACGCGTTCCATCGCGTCTTGGATGAGAGACTCAGACCGGGAGTCGAGATGGCTGGTAGCTTCGTCAAGGATCAGCACCTTGGGATCCTTGAGGATGACTCTGGCAATAGCTACTCGCTGTTTTTCCCCTCCAGATAGCCGGTACCCTCGCTCACCCACCAGGGTGTCATACCCATCAGGCATTTGCTCGATAAATTCATGGATGTGCGCTGCGCGGCCAGCTTCCTCGATCTGCTCGTCCGTAGCGTCATCTTTCGCATAGAGCAGGTTGTTGCGCACGGTGTCGTGAAAGAGAAAAGTCTCCTGCGTAACCATTCCCACCTGGCCGGAAAGTGACTCAAGCGAGATATCTCGTAAATCGACGCCGTCCAGGGTCACGCGACCCTCGGTTGGGTCATAGAGCCGAGGCAGCAGATACGTAATGGTTGACTTGCCCGCTCCACTGGGTCCAACCAACGCTACAACCTGACCAGCCTCCATCTCAAAATTGAGGTCCTTCAGCGCCCAACGACGCTCTTCAGGTTTGCGCTCCCTGCCATTCTCGCCCTTCTCGTCACCGTCGGCAGACTTCTTTTTCTCTGGCGGCACGTAGGTCCCTCGGCCACCCCATGAGAACCGGCTTACT
>CAYZXF010000447.1:0-2138 GCA_964482355.1 uncultured Anaerolineaceae bacterium
CGTATCCCAACCATGATCTCGAAGCAGCTCACAGGGGTAGTAGAGCAGCGGCCCATCCACGCCATAATGATTGCCAGGAAAAACAACCAGCAGCCCCGCTGCCGCATCAGATTGCCGGTAGAACTTATGGATCAACGGCCGGCCATCGGCCGTCTGCAAATTCAGGTTCACTAATTCGTGCATCGTTGGGTCCCTGGGGCTGAGGCAGCTAGATTGAGTGCCGTACGATTGCGCACCCGAAAGGTGTTGTTTCAAAATGGTCAGGATCCAGGCCGTTTTGAACTGCCTTGACCGCTTCCTGTAGATAGTTCCTGGTCGGCGTTCGCTGACGGAGGCTCACGTCGTTAAATGCGCCCGAATAGCGGAGCACCCCCTGCTCGTCGATCACAAAGACGTGGGGAGTGGTGACCGCCCCGTAGGCATCTGCGACGGCGAGATGTTGGTCTCGAAGCAGGCGATCGAATTTATTTTTGGCCGCTGCGTTTCTGATAAGTTCATCGTCTTCGTTCTCATTCGAGGCGATGCACCAGAACGCGACGCCCTCTCCCCACTCCTTTGCCAAATCCTCAAACTCCTCATCCGCGCGTTGGGAATGAACACAATCCGCGGACCAGAAATTCAGCACCAGGATGGAACCAAGTTCGTCGCGTGGTGAGTGCTGCTCGCCTTCGAGATCCTCTAGCTCAAAAGTTGGAGCGGGGCTGCCGATTCGGGCTATGGAATCCATTGCGGGAGATAGCCTCCTTCCACCAGAAATTCGTGTGTTTCGCCCTCCCGGTCGATCATCCAGATTTCCGGCACCTCATTCGGGTCGGCTTGGCTCAGCCGCATGTACGCCAGCCGAGATGAGTCTGGGTTCCAAGCCAGCGATGCGTGGCTGAAATCCGGGTCATCGGTAATCGGGCGCGCCTGCGATCCATCCGCCCTCATAACCCATACCTGGCGACCCGGCGTCCATCGTTCGTCGAGGTACTTGCGTCCAAATGCAATCCACTCGCCGTCTGGAGAATAGGCCGGGGAGGCGTCTTCGACCATTCCCAGGCTCAGGTCTTCGATGTCCAGGGTGGCTGATTCAATCCGGTAAAGGTGGCTGAAGAAATCTAGCTGATCTCCGTCTTCCAGTTCCGATGCGGCCGGAAAAACGATCTCAGGCAAGATCAAAAACTGCCCATCCGGCGACCAGGACCCCAGGAGTCCTAATCCGTTCGGAACCATATTCAATGGCTGCAGCCCGGCGGGTTCAAGAAATGTCACTGCGCTGAGTGAATCGTTATAGAAAGTGAGGATCCCTCCAGGAGACCAGTCCGGCGAATTCGCCACTTGCTCTTCCGGCTGCACGCGTACCGGATCGCCCTTCGTGGCAAGCTCCAAAAGCCACACTTGTCGTGCGCCGGGAATCTGTCTGCCAGAGGCGCTGGTCTCCCACTCAAATTGCTCAAACGCAAGCAAGCGCCCATCCGGTGATAGCGCCGGACTTTGACAGCGACTTGCGGCATCGCACCCATACAGCAGGTCGTCCGCGCCGGATATTAGATCAATGATGCGGAGCTCGGAATTGCCGTCTTCATACAAGGCGGTGTACACGATCGAAGTACCATCCAAGCTAAGGGAATAATCGATGACCCCGGCTTCTGTTTCTGTAAGCCGGCTTCGTTTTTGAGTTGTCAGATCCAGCGAATAAAGATCAGCAGGTGATCCGGATGGCCAGAGATACACCAATCTTGGCTCACCAACTTGGAAGGACCAGTTGAGCGAGTTCAGCATCGGGAGGAAACGAGTGGACCGCGCGCCGGCCTCCAGGCCTACGGAAATTTCCTGCCCAACAGGCCAGCTCTCCAGCGGATGGTAGAGCAGTGTGTCGCCTTCCCATTCGATCTTGCCGGGGATCTCCGGCCTGACGGAAAGCCTGGTTTCAACCGAGATACGATCCATCGGTCGATCAAATTCGATGCGGATGGGTGCGCTGGCCGGAATGTGTTGGGAGGTTGCCTCGGGTCCGAAATTTGTCACTTTTGGTAGGGCAAACAAGCCCAGCGCCACCAGCCCGACAAGGAATCCGAATGCGCCAAGCAGCGCGGCTCGTTGGCCACCAAGCATTTCTGCTCAGGAACCTTTCAGCCGCTGCTTGAGGTCTTGCA
>CAYZXF010000448.1:0-3849 GCA_964482355.1 uncultured Anaerolineaceae bacterium
TCGCCCGCGCGAAATAATCCGGATGATGCGGTAGGTGCCTTTTATGGCTAGAGAAATTGTGGAGACGAGAAGGAGAAAAAAGAGGAGTCGTTCCGGGGAAGTGAGCATTAATGTTCGCGCTCAGCGCGGGAGCGGGCACACCTCTTCAAAGCGAAGCTAGTTTACCATACGGCACTTTTGGGCCCGTTTTTCGGTTCAGAACATGAAGCACAGGCCGATTCCGATGAGGTTAACGACCTCCCGGTTGGCGTGAGATCTCCAGGGCAGATCGCAAATCCCCCACGTAGCTGGCCGCGGCCTGTGGCAAATCCTCTGCGCCTTCGACGGCGTTAATCAGGGCCGAGCCGACAATCACTCCATCTGCGATGGCCCCAACGGCCCGGGCCTGCTCTGGCGCCGATACACCGAACCCTACCGCGAGCGGGATCGCGGTCAGATCACGCACCCGTTGAACGAAATCCTGCAATCCTGACGGAAGCTCGGACCGGGCGCCGGTTACTCCCACCAACGAGACAAGGTACAAAAAGCCTGCGCCACGCTCGATGACTGTGGTGAATCGAGCTGGAGTGGAGGTTGGCGCCAGCATGAGGATCAGGGCTCGACCATATTCAAGGCAGGCGGCCTGCATCTCAGCCGCCTCCTCCGGAGGCAAATCGGGCACGATAAGACCGTCTGCACCGGCACTTGAGGCTTCAGCTACAAATTGCTCGATGCCGAATGAAAGGATGGGGTTGACATAGCCCATCAGGATCAACGGCTGGCGTACGCCTCGCGAACGTAACTCCGCGGTCAGCTCCAGGCAGCCGGCCACCGTGGTTCCCTGTTCCAGGGCGATCTGAGTTGAGCGTTGAATCGTCGGCCCATCCGCGAGTGGATCAGAAAACGGTATTCCGAGTTCGATGAGGTCGGCGCCCGAGTTGGCGACGGCCTCTATGATCTCCAATGAAGACCGCTGATCTGGGAATCCCAGCGTAAAGTAAGGCATCAGCGCAGCGCGTCCGGCAGCGCGGGTTGACTTGAAGACCGAAGCAATGTTATCCAATCCGCTCATGCAGTCGATTCCTGATCCCCATGTGCAGCGGCCGAATCCAGCGCTCGTGTCACGGTATCCAGATCCTTATCCCCGCGGCCGCTTAGATTGACAAGCAGGATCTGATCCTGCTCCATGTCCGGAGCCCGCCGAATCGCCTCCGCCACGGCGTGTGCTGATTCCAGTGCCGGTAAGATGCCTTCCATCCGCGATAGGAGCTGAAAGGCCTCTAGCGCCTGTTCATCCGTCACCCAGGTGTACGAAGCGCGGCCCAGCTCACGGAGCATGGCATGCTCCGGACCAACCGCAGGATAGTCCAAGCCGGCCGCAATGGAGTGCGTACCTGCAATCTGTCCATCCGCATCCTGGAGTACATACGTGTAAGTGCCGTGAAGCACTCCTGGCCGCCCGATGGTTGGATCGGCGAAACGGGCAGCGTGTTTTCCACTTTCAATTCCACCGCCGCCAGCTTCCACGCCGATCAGTGCGACCTGCTTATCCTCGAGGAAGGCGCTGAACAAGCCAATAGCGTTAGAGCCACCGCCAACACAGGCGATACATTGATCGGGGAGGCTTCCGGCCTGGCGCAGTATCTGCTCACGCGCCTCCCGCCCGATCACACTTTGCAACTCTCGAACGATCGTGGGGTAGGGGTGTGGGCCTAGAGCAGACCCCAGCAGGTAGTGGGTATCCCGAACATTGGTTACCCAGTCGCGAATCGCCTCGTTAATCGCATCTTTGAGCGTCTGGCTACCGGCCTCAACCGGTCGCACCTCTGCTCCTAACAAGCGCATCCGCAACACATTAGAGGCCTGACGCTCAATATCAACAGTGCCCATGTAAACCACACATTCCAGGTCCAGCAACGCGCAGGCGGTGGCTGTGGCCACGCCGTGTTGGCCCGCACCGGTCTCAGCAATGACACGCTTTTTACCCATCTGGCGAGCCAACAGGGCCTGCCCCAGGGTGTTGTTGATCTTGTGCGCGCCGGAGTGTGCCAGGTCTTCGCGCTTGAGGTAAATCTGAGCCCCGGAGAACATGGCGGTGAGCCGACGGGCATGGCTGAGCGGGGTCGGGCGTCCCGCATAAGTGTCCAACAATCGCTCCAGTTCAGCCTGAAATAGCGGATCTGCCCGCAATTCGATGTAGGCGCCTTCAAGCTCGGTCAGGGCAGGCATCAGAGTTTCGGGAACGTACTGGCCACCGTAGGTGCCAAATTTGGACGGCAGGGAATCTGAATTCACTGCGTCGTCTCCCGTTCGGAAATTCGCACCGCCTGCACAAAGGCCCTTAGCTTGTCTGGATCTTTAATACCCGTCCGAGATTCAACTCCGGAAGCTACATCAACTCCCCAGGGCCCTACCTGAGCAATTGCAGCGCTTACATTCTCCGGAGTAAGCCCGCCCGCAAGGAGAATCAGCCCTTTGGCTGCCAGCGACTTGGCCAAGCCCCAGTCGCCGACCTCACCGGTCCCTCCATATTGTCCTGCGCGGTGGGCATCAACTAACAATTCGGGAGCCTGTCCATGGCGCACTAGCGAGTAGCGACGCCATGCACCGTCAGCTTCGGCAGGCGTTTGCGGCCGTATGGCCTTGAAGGCTCGTCCCTCTAGCTGCTCCAACTTTGCAGGAGGCTCGTCGCCATGGAGTTGAGCCAGATCGAGGTTGCAGGCCTGTTGGATTTCGGCGATGGTGGATACGGGAGCGTTTACGAAAACGCCGACCATCAGGGCGCCGACCCGCTTCGCCCTCAAGTCGGTGATGATCTCCGCACAGTGAGCTGGATCAATATAACGCGAGCTGCCCGAGTAGAAATTAAACCCCAGCAAATCGGCACCTTCCTCGGCGGCGGCAAGCGCATCATTTAGGTTGGTCAAGCCGCAGATCTTGATTTTCATGATTTGCTATCCCCATGCTGATGATCGGCAATCGACCCCGATCTGAAGAAGGCTCTATCGCGAGCGCATCGTAAGCCAATGTCCATTTCACATTCGTTGCCGGATTCATTCATCATGGAGCACCGTTCTCTGCGCCGTCTTCGCGAGTCCTGCCAGATCTCGTACTTTCGCGGCCATATCTGGCGCGGTGGCGATTGCTTCACCGACCAAGATGGCATCCACGTCGAGGTCTGAGAAGTCGGCCGGGGTGTGAATGCCGCTCTCTGAGACGATGCAGATGCCGGTCGGAATCTCTGGCAGCAGATCACGGGTGGTGTCCAAGTCCACGCTGAAGTCGCTTAGACTGCGGTTGTTAATACCAATCAGGTTTGGCCCGCAGCTCAGCGCGACTTGGAGATCTTCGGACGAGTGCACTTCTACCAGGGCGGCCATGCCCAGGTCGCGGGAAATCTGATGCAATTCACCCAGCTGCGAGCGCGATAAGGCTGCAGCAATGAGCAGCACCGCAGACGCGCCGGCAGCGCGCGACTGAAATAGCTGGTAGGGGTCGAAGATAAATTCTTTGCGCAGTAGCGGAAGAGTTGCGAAATGCTCCGCGATCACTGTCAAGTGATCAAGGTGCCCTTTAAAGTAGCGCTCATCGGTTAATACGCTGACGGCCGCGGCACCGTTGTCTTGATAGATTGCTGCCAGCGCCAATGGATCATCCCTCATAGCGAATGATCCGCGCGAGGGAGAGGCGAATTTAACCTCGGCGATCAGGGAAGGGCGCGAGCGACCTCCAAGCAGCGCGGCCACGAAGTCCTGGGGAGGCTGGGCCGCCTCCGCTTGAAGCTTGACCTGCGCCAGTGGAAGAATCTCTCGCTGACGGAGGACTTCGCTCCGCTTGTGTTCGAATATTTCCTCCAGGATGCTCAATTCC
>CAYZXF010000449.1:0-3404 GCA_964482355.1 uncultured Anaerolineaceae bacterium
TTTGAACCAAACGGAACTGCAGATAGCCAGCCGATTCAGGATTTGGTGCGTCAGGCCCTCCAGGATGCGAATAAATCCGTGGTCAACAAAGTACCTGGGGGCGGTACCACACTAACCGCAGCGTTGGTGCTCGGAAATCAAATGACCATCGGACATGTCGGAGACAGCCGCGCCTACATCCTCACGCAGCACGAGGCGAAGGTGATCACGAGAGATCACTCGCTGGTAAATCGACTGGTTGAGCTGGGCCAGATAACAGAGGCCGAAGCGGCCGTACACCCTCAACGCAATGTTCTCTACAAAGCTATTGGGCAAGGGGCGAATCTCGAGGTTGATGTTGAGACACACTCTGTACCGAAAAACGGTTTCCTGTTTATATGTTCGGATGGCCTTTGGGGGGTCGTTCCAGACGAAGAGATCCAACGAATAGCGTGGGGAGCAGATCATCCGCAAGCGGCGTGCGACGAACTCGTTCGCGCGGCAAATGCCGCCGGGGGCCCAGACAACATCACTGCGGTCCTTGTCTACTTCCCGCCAACATAAGGCAGCGCTAAATTGACTGACGAGCTTGATTATTACGCCATCCTAGGTGTGCCACGCAATGCCACGGAGGAGGATATTCGCCGCGCATACCGCGAATCCGCCCTCAGATTACACCCGGATAAGAATGAGGGCCCCGAATCCACAGAGCTGTTCCTTCAGGTCAATCGGGCCTATGAGCTGCTAAGTGATCAGGGGCAACGAGAAAAATATGATCTAGAGCTCATTGAGCACGAAGCGAAGTTGATCGCCAAGGCCAGTTTTGGGGCCAAGGTGATCCAGAGTCGGGCCAAGCTGCTGCAGCTTGATGAACCCCAGGTCCACTACCTTCTGATCGACATTGAACCCAGCCAGGACCTTCCAGAAATCAGGCCCCCAATAAACTTATCCATCGTTATTGACCGCTCCACCTCAATGCGCGGCGAGCGATTGGATCATCTTCGAACCGCAACTTTGAAAATCATGCAGGGGTTGAATGATGGCGATTCAACTTCGATTGTCGCCTTCAGCGACCGCGCCGAACTAATCGTTTCGCCGGAACAGGCCAAGGATACGGCGGTCGCCCGCGCTCGCTTAAGTCAACTTCAAGCCGGCGGCGGCACGGAAATCGCCCAGGGGCTGCGTATGGGTCTTGGCGAAATTCAACGCAATTTCTCACGGGATGGGATCAACCATCTCATACTGCTCACAGACGGCCGAACCTATGGTGACGAAGACCAATGCATCCAGATGGCGGATGTCTCAGCTGATCAGGGCATCATCATCCATGGAGTCGGAATCGGCAGCGATTGGAGCGACCGCCTTTTGGACGACCTGGCGAGCAGAACCGGTGGAGGTGTCGCATTTCTCGATACTCCCGCGGCCATTGAAGGAGTGATGGAGGATATCTACGACAAGCTCGGCCGCTCCGTTGCCAGCCGCATGCGGCTGGAGGGTTCTGTCGCCCAACAGGTCGACCTGCGCTCCGCTTTCCGGCTCCTGCCAGAACCGATGCCGATGGGCGACAGCTTGCCCATGAGCTTAGGAAATCTTCCCAGGGACGGGCTTGTGCGAGTCCTACTCGAAATGGTGATCCATCCCATCGGAAAGATATCGGAGCTTACCCTGGCCCACTTCACGATCGATGGAGATATCCTGGGAAAAGGAAATGAGAGCATTCCGCTCCCGCTCGAGGTCCGGATCCCGGTATCGGATGAGCCAGACATAAAACCTCCTTCGGAAGAAATCACCGCAGCGCTGAGCCAGATTTCACTTTATCGCATGCAGGAGAAAGCCCGTCACGAGGCAGAGCTTGGGCAATCTGCGCAGGCCGCGCGGCGGCTGGAAAATTTAGCGACGCAGCTGCTTGCGAGCGGCGAGCGAGAACTTGCAAAATCGGCCCTGAATGAAGCGGATCGTCTCGTACACTCGCGGCGGCTTTCCAGCGAAGGTGAAAAAGTGCTCAAGTATGGAACGCGAGCGCTGATGATTCCGGCTAGAACTGGCGAAGGCGAAACATGATTGAATGCCCCACCTGCAAGCACTCTGAGTTTGTAGGCACGCTGCACTGCAGCGAATGCGGCACGCAGCTAATTCTCACAGCACGCATCGGTCCTGGAAGTGATTTTCTCGGCATCAATGAGGAGATTGACACAAACGAGGCCCCTGTGCTTGGCCCTGGTCTTGCGGCAGGAGCCATCTTCGGGTTGCGGGTTATGAAGACTGGGGATATGGTTTCATTGGTAGGAAGGGAAAACTACACGCTGGGTCGCGCGGCCGGCAGTCAGGCGATCGTGCCAGATGTTGATCTCGACACCTACGGTGCTCAGGATCAAGGAATCTCCAGGCTCCATGCAGAGATCCGCTTAGACGAAACTGGAATTCACGTTGTAGACCTTGATTCGGTCAACGGCACGCTCATCAACGGAAAGCGCATCGAACCACAGGAACCAAAAGAGATACGAAATAAGGACATTATCCAACTCGGAAATATGCAGCTGCAAGTCGTTTCGCGCATCCGCGGCTAAACAGGACAAACCATGCCAACAACCGTATTAATCCATCTATCTGGCGAAGACCCCGTTTTGGGAGAAATTGACGAGCTTCCTGAGCCCACCGATACGGCCATCACAGTAAACAATCCTCGAAGGAGAGATGGCAAGGATCTTCCATACATTGACGGAAACGTCGTATCCGTCATGTGGCCCATGCACCGGGTCACATTCGTGGAAATCCTCCCCACCGCAGAAGAAGAAGAACTGATCGGCTTCGTCAGAGAGTAACGTGGAAGATTCCAGGCCTCGTCGCGTGCTCGTCGTCGACGACGAGCCGAGGATGATTCACTTCATCCGACTCAATTTAGAACACGACGGGTATGAGGTGATTGAAGCCACCTCTGGAACGGAAGCCCTCGAAAACCTTCGAGATCGCATGCCCGACCTCATTCTGCTTGATGTGATGATGCCTGAGATGGATGGCTTCGAGACGCTGCAGTTGCTGCGGGAAATCTCGACCGTTCCCGTGATCATGCTGACGGCCAAGGGAGAGGAGGAGGACCGGGTTCGAGGGCTGGAGCTTGGAGCCGACGACTACATCACCAAACCGTTCAGCCCAAGAGAAATGGTCAGTCGCGTACGAGCGGTCATTCGCCGAACAGAAACTCCAAGTTCACTGACGCGTGAACCCATTGAGGTTGATGACCGACTGAAGATCGACTTCGACCGGAGAGAGATCTTCGTGGAAGGCGAGCTGGTCAAACTTCGACCAACTGAGTTTAGATTGCTATTTCACCTGGTGCAAAATGCCGGCTGGGTGGTGCCGCACGACCAGCTCCTAGCAAAGGTATGGGGGTATGAGTACCGGGATGAGACCCACTACTTGCGGCT
>CAYZXF010000450.1:0-4319 GCA_964482355.1 uncultured Anaerolineaceae bacterium
CGAGAGAGAGTGGAAGAAGTTGAGGACAACCCTCCCATAGACATAGAGCTAGAGGAGATCGTAAAGAAGGTTTGTGGCGAATTCGGAATACGTTCACAGAGAGTGCTCGGGAGAGAAAAGAGCCGAGAGATTAGTGAACTACGGTGGATGATCGGGAGACTAGCGATTGAACAGGCTGGGTATCGATTGATGGAAGTTGCGCGATATTTAAATCGCGATCCGGGAGTGATGAGTCGAGGAATACGGCATATAGAGGAGCGGCTGGAAAAGGATAGGCAATTAGAGAGGAGAATCGCTAATCTACAGGTTAGAATGCGTGAGGGCAGGAAGGCTAAAATAGCAAGAAGGCAAGCCTGACCCTCATTCAGTACCCCCATTCATCGTAAGGCTTCAGGGCTGGCGGTAGAAAGATCTGGATAGCGAGTCAATGATAAAAGTATTCCTATGATCACCCCCATCATGTGGGCTAGAGGCACTGGCACGAAGTTGTCTCTCTGGCTATCAACGAAAATGGCCTGAGCAGTTGCTGTCTCATAGCCGGTTTTTGTGACGAATAAGATTAAAAGCATACACAGCGTGGCCAGGGGCAGCAAACGTTGCCTTGGTATTTCCTCCCTTAGCAGCGTCGCCAAGAGTAGTGCGAACAGCGCGGAGTCAATCCCGGAGAGCCCTCGATATGTCAGTAACTGAGGTGCTGTGACCAACAGAGCTACCGGAATTAAGATAGCCGAACTTGTGAGGCATGTGTAGAAGGAAAAGCGGTTGAGCCTCTCGCATGGGGCAGCTAAAAGGAGAAAGGCCAGGACATTCCAGAACAGATGATTGGCAGAGTGGTGCGTCCAATGTCCAGAAAGGATTCGCCAGAGCTCTCCAGCTGCGATCGCCGTGCGGTCGTACTGAAGTGTTGTGGCGGCTCCAGGAAGGGCATAGATGATTAAAGCAGCTGCCGTGAGGAGGAGCGAAGTGCAGGGAATGCGGGATAGCGTGTTCATGGCCTGGTTTTTCTTCGGCGACGCCGCGGGCTACGCCTGAACAGGGCTAAGGCGCCCAGGCCAAGGGCGAGCGTTGCGGTAACAGGGTCGAACGCGGCGCCCCCGCTTGCGCTCGTGGCGGAGCCTGCGGATGCCAATGTATTAACGGTCGACGAGGATGTGCCAGTTCCGCTCGAGATAAGATGAGAGCAAACCTGGTCGTGCGCGATGATCACATCACTGAGAAAATCGCCGTAGCTCTCTTGCTCACCGCCAGTCGAGTAGCCCCAGGGGTCGGTACCGTCGGCCACGACGGCCTCTAGTCCATCATAAGCGTTGTCCAGAATGGTCACGAGACCGCAGTTGCACCGATCCTGGTCCGAGTCATCCTCAGATTCGGTGGAATCCTTCCACGCCCACCAGTCCACGCCAACGACCGGATAGCTGCCGTCCGGTGCCTGCAGGGCCAGCAGTTGCTGAACGTACGAGGCGTAAGCTTCTCCCCGGTCCTCCTGGGTCGAGTAGTCATAGGCCGGCCCCCATCCTTCGCGCCCTTTCCAGGGGGAGTCAGCCTGGGACTGGAAGGTCGACTGGACGAATATGGGTTTATTGGCCACTTGATAGGCCTCCTCCAGTAATTCGAGCCGATCCGGCGGGACCACGACCTGCAGAACATCCAGGTGGCGGGCTGCCGCGCGAAGAATCTGTGGGCGAGCCCCGGCACCGATGCCAGCGGGACTGAATACTAGCCGACCGGGAACATATGCTCGAACGGCCTCAGCCACAACTGAAAAGTATTGTTCAGCGAGTTTCTCGAGGAACTCATCTAGGTCCACCTTGACCTGCGGGCCCGCGTCGGAGAGCCGATTGAAATCCTGTCCGATCCAAGCATGTTGCCCGCTTTCATCCAGTACGCCCGTCCCGTTGGGCCAGCCACCATCGGAGTCCCAACTGGTATAGGTGGACAACCAAGCGGCGTTGAGTGCACTAAGGCTCTGGTACTTCTCGCGGAGGAAATCTCGGAATGCAAGCTTCGTGTAGACGGTCGCTCCATCTTGGGTAGGGGCGGTCACGGCGGCGATCCAACCGAGGTGGGGATCGAAATCAGTGGACGACGCCTCGGGGCGGTGGCCAAAGCCGTAGGTGTCATTGGCATCGTCGACGCTGGTTCCAATCAGCCAGGGACTCTCGTCCAGTAGCGGCGAAGTGAACTCTCCCCGGATGTCGCTGGCTAGCTCTTGGGCGAGGGTTTTGAAGGCGGGGGCGAAGACATCTGCGAAGGTTCCCCCGCGCCATCCAGTGTAGGCGGAAGGGTGCGTACCGGTGATGATGTTGCTGAAGCGTCCCTCGGTTACCCCCGTTGCTGAGAGCCGGATCATACGGATGAAAGGCAGTTTTTCCTCGTTCGCTTGTGTTCGGCCCTCCGTGCCGACCGGAAGAGCATAGAGCGAGTGGTTCTCCCCGAGCGCGTTGAACCCCCAGCTTTTGAGTCGGCGGGCAGCCTGGGACGTGAACGTCCACCATGGGATTTCCGTTGGCGAGTTGTACTTAGCTTTCACGGCTTCGGCGTAGGTTTGGTCCTGAAAGGTGATGTCGACGCCATTTACCGCCCGCAGCCAGAATGCGTCGCCCTCAGGGGTGACAAACATCCACCGTGCGCCCACCTTCTCCACGTGAAAGAATCCCGTAGCTCCACTTGGCACTGGCTGAGCGACGCAGCCACCATAGGGGTTGGGGTCGGGGGCTGAGGGAGTTGACGCCACCGGAGGTGGTGAGTTGTTGCCTGGTAGCGGTAGTACCTGGACCGTAAGCGTGGCTTCCGCTGTGTCCTGGCCGTCACTTGCCCTCAGGATCCACACGTAGGTTGCTGGGCTGGAACCTCCGGAAATGTAGGTCAAGGTAACATCTGGAACGGGCGTGGGCGGGTTGGTGCCACTACTTACCAGGACTCCAATGCCGCCATTCTCGGTGTAGCGCCATTCCCAGTTGAGCGGGTCGCCATCCACATCCGTCGCTGAACCACTATAGGTGACTATGGTTCCTGTCCATACCTGGAGGCCTGAAGTGGCAGGATCCACATCAGTGGCATCACTGGAGATGGGGCCGACCACAGGCGGCTGGTTGACGGGAGTGGTAGCGCAGTTCTCGTTGGAGTAAGCGGAGTCTCCAGCCGCATTAAAGGCCCGCACCCGAAAGCAGTAAGTGGTTTCACCAGTCAGGCCGGTATCCGTATAGGAGATGATGTTAGGTCCGACTGTAGCAACTTGACTAAACGTCCCAGCTTGTCCTAGTTTACGCTCAATTTTGAAGCCATCTTCGTCGTTGGAGTTGTCCGTCCAGGTAAGACGGAGCTGAGCAGCACCCGCTTCCCCGTAGCAGGTCATCGCTACTAGAAGCAGCAAAGGGATCAGGATAGTCTGCGCAGAGATCCAACGTGGAGAATTCATTGATTTATCTCTATAATTGCTCTCAAACATTAGGCCACACACTGTATTTGCAGAAACTGTGCCACCGAGCATGTGATTACTTTCGGGCAACAAAGCGATCTTATAATCGACCAACCTGTCCTGAGACGTACCAAACGGCTCCCTTTTTTCATGAAGATTAAGAGTGAGCGCTAGCTAAGGAATCTGTAAACCAGCGTATGGCTAAGAGCCCTTTGTATTGTTTTGAGACAGGAGAACTAAGGCTGAAAATAACGATCAAATGAGGAGTCAAGCTGAATCGACCCGGGTTTTACGGACAGTTACTTAAGTCACACTTTTGATCGAGTCGTAGACCCGGAGTCACTTTACCAATCTCATTAGGAGGCTATGAGTGCGCAAAGGGTATTCAATTACAATAGCTGCTATAGTTTTATTTGGCTCGCTATCTCTTGCTGTTTGGTTTTATCCGGCATTGTATTCTTTGTTGGATAAATTAACCTTCCTGCTTTTTTTGCTTATTGTGGTTTTTGGGTTTTTTCTTTTTGAATTCATTTTGGATAGATCGACCAGCTCCGACAAGTAAATTTAACAAAAGGGTTACATCAAGCGTTTTTTTCTTCAGATGAATCTGTAAGCCTAGCTGGACCTATCTCCATTCCGAATTTTTATTAGCCTAATCAGTACCAGCGGCCTTCTAAATCCCCCTACTACAATTACTTGACGAAGGCAGGGGGTGGTGATAATTTGCCATCATTAGCATTAGCTAGGTCAAAGGCGCACCAAGGCGCACCAAAAAAGGAGGTTTCTTATGGCAGAGCGAGTATGGGATCGTTTTCTTACCGAGCAGGATAAGGCCCATGTGGCGGCAAAAGGACCGAGACCAGTCGGGTTTGGAGAGAAACCCGCTCTGCTCCTCGTCGAC
>CAYZXF010000451.1:0-3581 GCA_964482355.1 uncultured Anaerolineaceae bacterium
ATGGAGCCGGGAATATGTTTGCCCTGGAAGGCCAGGACACCCAGCGTCATCACCAGCTTGAAATCGTCGCCGCGATCAATCTTAGCCTTGAGTTCGTCCACGCTGATTTCGTTCATGGATACTCCTGATCCCCGCCGTTAAACGAGCGGAGATTCGCCGCTGGTCTGACGTTGGAAATAGGGGTTGACGCCAAGGGTGTGATCGGTGGTGTCGACCAGGGTCTTTACGTAGGGAACGGACTCCATGATCATCTTCTCCACACCTTGCCGAAGGGTGACGCTGGCAAGACCGCAGCCCTGACAACCTCCACCCATGTTGACGTAGGCGACATTGTCTTGAACGTCCATCAGTGTGACATGTCCGCCATGGACTGCAATGGAAGGGTTGATCTGGTTAATGATCACATCGTTGACCTCGCTAGCGTGCTCGTCGTGCCACAGCGGATTGGGGTTTTTGAACTTGAAACCCGACTCATCGGCTTCGTCGACGTAGTTCAGCCGCGCGCCATCCAGATACCGATTGCTTACCGGATCAACCAGGACCGTCAATCCGTTGGTCTTGAGGACTTCGTCATCCGGTCGGCTAAGTTCCTCAGGAACAAAGCTCAATCGGTAATGAAAATCATCCTCTGATCGGCCGACGATTTCGGCTCGGAGCGCCAACTCAGGCCGATTGACCTCCTGCAGTCGATCTTTAATTTTGTCACGTGCCAACTCGCTGATCTCAAACATCTTCAACCACCTTTTAGGGACGCACTATCAAATTATAGTCGGCGCCAGACCTGATTGTCTCTTGAGACCAGATGACGAATATCAATCCCGGGCAAACGAATGCCATAATAGAATGGTGCCAGCCTTAATCGGATGAAATGAAAATGAAAGCCGCCCCCAACTACCCGCAATTGGAAGACAATGCACCTCTCCTGCTCGGCCCCGGACCAAGCAACGTACCCCCGCGAGTGCTACAGGCCATGGCGTCGCCCATGATGGGCCACCTTGACCCAGTCTTCCTGGAGACGATGGATCGCATCCAAACCCTGCTGCAGTACACCTTCCAGGCTGAGAACTCGTTCGTGCTCCCAGTCAGCGGAACGGGCAGCGCGGCAATGGAAGCCGCACTGTCGAACATGATCGAACCTGGAGATCCGGTCCTGGTCTGCGTCGCCGGGTTCTTTGGCGAGCGGATAGAAGATATGAGCCGCAGGTACCGAGGGGAAGTTGAAACCATCCGTCGGCCGATGGGCGAGGTGTTTTCATTGGATGAAATCGAGCAAGCCCTCAAGTCTCGTCCGGCAAAGGTGGTCGCTATCGTTCATGGCGAGACCTCCACCGGTGCGCAGCAGCCATTGGAAGGCATTGCAGACCTGGTGCACGCACAAGGCGGGGTGTTGGTGGTGGACGCGGTGGCCACACTGGGCGGCAGCCCGGTGCTGGTGGACGAGTGGGACATCGATGTCTGCTACAGCGGCAGTCAGAAGTGTCTTAGCGTACCGCCGGGCCTGGGTCCGATTGCGCTGGGGCCGCGGGCAGAAAAAGTGTTGGCCGATAGGAAGACGCAGGTCGCCAATTGGTATTTCGATTTGAGCGGGGTTCAGAAATACTGGGGCAAGGAGCGTACTTATCACCACACGGCGCCGATATCGTCCAATTTAGCACTCTACGAAGGGCTGCGCATTGTTGCTGAGGAGGGCCTGGAAGCGCGTTGGGCGCGGCATCAAGCAAGCGCAGAAATGCTCTGGGAAGGACTGCAGGACCTAGATATGACGATGGTGGTGCCGGAAGCAACTCGCATGATCACGGTTACGACGGTCAGAGTGCCGGAGGGGGTGAATGAGGCGGAGGTGCGCGGACGGTTGAGAGCGGAATACAACATCGCGATTGCGGGCGGACTGGGTGATATGAAGGGCAAAGTGTGGCGAATCGGCTTGATGGGTCACTCAGCGCGCGAACAGAACGTACGGCATTTAATTGGTGCCCTGGACAAGATCCTTCACGATTAACCTGCGATTCCCCCTTGCGGACTTGACAAACCCCCATTAATTAGTACAATTGTTCTAGTACGGTGGGACTACTAGAACACGAATCGGCCACCGGGCCGTAACGGAACACCGCCCCCCACCGGAAAGGATCTCCCATGTTTCATAAAATCGTTCTTGTTGGCAATCTCGGCCGCGATCCAGAGATGCGCTATACGCCTAGTGGTCAGGCAGTGACGAATATGTCTGTCGCCACAAACCGGAGCTACACTGACAGCTCAGGCGAGAAAGTGGACGAGACCGTCTGGTTCCGGGTATCCGTGTGGGGAAAACAGGCAGAGTCGGTGCATCAGTATCTGCGCAAGGGGCGTCAGGTTTTAGTGGAGGGACGCATGGTGCCGGACGAAAACGGCAACCCTCGCATTTGGAACCGGAATGACGGATCCCCGGCGGCCTCCTTCGAAGTCAACGCACAGACCGTCCGCTTCTTGGGCGGCCGGGACGATGCGGTGGCCGCGGAGGAAATGGGTCCTGCCACCGAAGAAGAGATCCCCTTCTAAGCAGCCACAAACCAATAAGGCCCTCGAGCTAGTCTCGAGGGCCACCCCCATAAACGGAGCATTCAGATGCCAGACAAACCTAAGGCCCCTGCAGGTCAGGTGCAGGTTCATGTACCTGCCACACTAGATCCAACCTACGCAAATTTCGCGATGGTCACCAATTCGGCCTCTGAGATCGTGATGGATTTTGCGCAGGTCATGCCGCGCGTCCCGCGCGCGAAGGTGAAGGCCCGGGTTGTCATGACCGGCCTCAACGCCAAGCTCTTTCTCAGAGCCCTGGGCGAGCACATTACACGCTTTGAATCCCAGTTCGGGGAAATTAAAGTTCCGGAAGGGCCTCATTTGGCAGACCAGCTGTTCAAGGGTGGCCCGTCCGATGAGTCAGAGGACGAGTGAGCGAACTCAAGACATTAGACGGAATCGGCGAGCGAATCATCGTTTATCTCGATGGCAAGAATGCTGCGCGTGATCTTGCCTTACAGCGATCCCGCACCATGATCCGCCACTGCGCAACCGCCATCCGAGCGGCTCATCGGGACGAGCGCGAGCTATCCCAGGAGCATCTGGAGCAGGCGCGGCAAATTAAGGAAGCGCTGAGCGAGGAACTTAAAGCCTATCCGGATCTTTACCACGCTGGCTACACACAGGACGCATTTAAGGAGTACGCAGAGGCTTCGATCGTCTACGCGCTGTTTTCGGACGAGCCGCTGCCAGACCCTGACGAACTCAACATGGAGTACGCGGCTTATCTGGGAGGCCTTGGGGAGGCGACTGGCGAATTGCGCCGGCGTACTTTGGACATACTGCGCCACAATCGGGCAGATGAGGCTGAAAGATTGCTCCAGATGATGGACGAGATCTATGGTTTGCTAGTTACTGTGGATTTTCCTGACGCCATTACCGGCAAGCTGCGCAGACTCACGGATGTGGTGCGTGGCATTGTGGAGCGAACGCGCGGAGACCTCACCACAAGCCTGCGACAGGACGATCTAAAGACCGCCCTGCAGGCGATGCAGGATCGGCTGAGCGAAGAATCCCAGTGAGCA
>CAYZXF010000452.1:0-3563 GCA_964482355.1 uncultured Anaerolineaceae bacterium
CTGGATGAAATGAGCGCTGCGCTGGGCCGGGTTCAAGCTGCTCGATTGCCTGAGTTGCTGGGGAATCGCGCCCAGGTCGCGGAATGGTATGGGGAGGCACTTGCCGATCTGCCTGGAGTAGAGCTGCCAACCATTGCTCCCACCACTTCTCACATGAGCTGGTTTGTATATGTGGTGCGACTCGATCCCGCGATCGACCGGCAAGGGGTCATTGCTGCGTTAGAGCAGGAGGGCATCCCAAGCAGACCGTATTTCGAACCGATTCACTTGCAGCCGTACATGGTGGAAATACATGGCTACCAGGCGGGAGACTTTCCGATCACCGAAGACCTGGGCAGCCGGAGTCTGGCGCTTCCATTCTCAGGCGTGATGACAAAGGAGCAGGTCGGATTGGTGCGGGATGTGTTCAGGAATGCCATCGAAGCCTGAGTAGGGATTGGCCATAAACAAAGAGGCCGCCCAAGGGCGGCCTCTCTTAGGTTATTGAATGAGGTTATTCAGTTTCAGTCTGCGCCCAGTTCACAAATACCAAGTTCTGTTCGCAGGTGTCGAAGGTCGTAAGCGGGACCTGTTCCGAAAGCTCCAAGCCGCTGCTGGCGTCCAGGACCCGAAGCAGGATGGTGTCTTCGCTGGCAGTCGGTGTATCGGAAAGCTCAAAATAGTAGCCACCGAAGCCAAAGCGGTCCGCTGCGCTGCCGGTCAGGGTATCGAGCGGCCCGATGGGCGTTCCTGCCAACTCGCCACTTACTCTCACAGCGAGCCCGACGATCGGTGCTCCCTGCATGTCGTAAACTTTGCCACCGACGCCCATGTGTTCACATCCACGCTCGTCCGGAATATAGGTTGGGCTGCCAGTTTGCAATTCGAACTGAGCCTCACCTTCCGGCGTCACCACCGGGGATTCATCAGGCGTAACTGTAAATTCTGGAGTCGCGGTTTGCGCCGGCGTCTCGGTCGCGCTCGGGACCGTGGTTGGAAGCGGTCGAGGCGTCGAGGTGGGCGGAATCTCGGTTGGCAGCCTGATCGCCGGCGTATTGGTCGGCGTCGGCGGTCCCAGAGTAGCCGGGAGGGTGGGTGGGGGGAACGGGTTAGACGATGATTGCGGGTTGAGGAAAATCGACACGAATCTGAAACCGACGTACACCGTTACCAGCAGTACGATGACCGTCAGGCCATTAAGAATTAATCGCCCGATGTTTAGTCCGCCGCTTGGCGGGGTGGGGTCAAAGGGATCATCCATTTGTCCAGACTCCTGATCTCTTAGTTAGCCTTAGAACGCTCAATCGCGCCATGTCCTAGTGGTCCTACCTCAGCCTTCAATAAATATTTCAATCTCGGCCCGTTGACGTTGCTCTGCTAACCACTTGTCGACGGCCGCTACTCGGTAGTCCGTCAATACCGCGCCTACTAAAGGCCGATCTTCTCGCCCCAGCACTTCCAGAATGTGGAACCCGAGCGCGCTTTCGATCACGCCGCTGACCTCGCCGGGCTGCATTCTGAACGCGGCTTCTTCCACTTCGGGCATTGTAAGTAAGCCCTTCGGAAACCAGCCGAGCTCGCCGCCGGCAGGCCGGCTGCCTGGATCTCTAGAGTGGATCACTGCTAAAGTACCAAATTCGGCGCCGTTGGCAAGTTCGTCAAGCAGCTCTTCTGCTTCTTCGCGGGTCGCAACCAGAATGTGCCGGGCGCTTGTATGCTCTACTTCCAATGTCAGCACATCCGTGATGGCGCCGATCGTTCTGGCTGCCAGGATCTCCTGCCGGAGCGTGCTGCGATATTCATCCTCTGTGTAACCCGTGGCAATCCCGTTTGATGCAATCGCGGCCTGGAAGCGCTCATCCAATTCTGTCTCGCTGAGCACCATGCCTTGATTCATTGCAAACTGCGCTAAAAGGCTGAGATCAATCAATTGCTCGAGTACCTCGGCCCTGTAATCGCCCAGTGTTGCAAGGTCAATGCCAAGTGTGGCCTGTGCAGCCTCGAATCGGGCGATTTCACTTTCAAAGGCCGCCAGGGTGATGGCTTCCGTGTTCACGAAGGCCGCAAGCGGCTCAGGTGTGGGGGCTTGTGTTGCAGGTACCGCAGATGGCTGCGGAGCCTCAGTCGTCCCCCCTGGAAGGCTGCACGCGGCCGCCAACAGGCAAAATGCTAGTGACGCCGTTCCGGCCCGCATGGCGCGGGGCATTATACGCACGCAGGGTGCCCACGCAACATGCTTAGTTTGTTTATTCAGAATCGGTGAAAACAAGAACCATGGGGCGCCGCTTGGTCTCATTGTAAAAGAAGCGGCTCAGGTCCTTTTCAATATCGGCTTTCAGATCGCGCCCATTGGATTCTTTTGCCAGATTGCGGATGCGTCGCCGTGCTTTCTCGAACAGCTCCTCGGCGTCGCTCACAAACACGAAACCCTTGGACACGATCTCCGGGTCTCGCTGCATAGTGTTCCCGTTCATATTGAGATGTACGGCAACGAATCCATCTGACGCTAGCGCCACCCGTTCGCGCATGACCTTAGGACCGATGTCACCCACCCCGCTGCCATCGACAAACACATACCCACCCGGGACGCGCTCGCCGATTGTCATCTTCCCGTTCTTGAATTCGACTACCGTGCCGTTTTCGACGACCGCAATGGCGGAATCATCCATGCCGATCTCTCGCGCCAACGCCGCGTGCTGCTTGAGATGGCGCAGCTCACCATGCACCGGGACCAGGTGCTTGGGTTTGACCAACTCTATCATCAGCTTCATTTCTTCCTGGCTGGCATGGCCCGACACGTGGACATCGGCGATCGGATCGTAGATCACGTGGGCGCCGCGGGAAAACAGACGGTTGATGGTGCGGTGGATCATCTCTTCGTTGCCCGGAATGTTGTGGGAAGAGAGCACGATTGTGTCGCCATCCATCAGATCGAATTGGCGATTGGTGCCGGTCGATAAACGTCCCATGATCGACGAGGGCTCGCCCTGCGTACCGGTACACATCAGCACCACCTTGGCAGGATCCATCTTTAAGGTTTCTTCGAGATCGACGATGAGGTCGTCGGGCACATCCAGGTAGCCCAGCTTGCGGGCCATCTTAGTGTTGTCGCGCATGCTGCGGCCGACGATCGCCATCTTTCGTCCGTAGCGCTGTGCGGCGTTAGCCACCTGCTGGACACGGGAGATCAGCGAGGCGAATGAGGCGATAAGAATGCGCCCCTGTGCCTCCCGGAACACCTCGTCAAATGCGGGGTCAATCACCGCTTCCGAGGGGGTCCAGCCCGGCTCGTCGGCGTTGGTGGAGTCGGCCAACAGCGCCAGCACGCCCCGGCCGCCGAGTTCGCCCAGCTTGCTGAAGTCGGTGGGCCACCCGTCAACGGGGGTGTGATCGAACTTGTAGTCGCCGGTGTGCACGATCAATCCAGCCGGAGTAGTGATCCCCATCCCGACACAATCCGGAATGGAATGACAGACATGGAAAAACTCGATTTCAAATGGGCCAATGGATACCGCGTCGCCTGCGTTGATGGTATTCAGTTTGACGTCGCCCAGCATTCCGGCCCTGTTTAGCTTAACTTCCAG
>CAYZXF010000453.1:0-8231 GCA_964482355.1 uncultured Anaerolineaceae bacterium
CATTTTGGCCAGGAGTCCAGCTTCTTTTGCCTCGAAAACGAGCACTGGCGCGTTGTGGCCTTGGACAGCGGCTATTCTTCTCGATTGATTCCGGTACTGGAGCTGATTCCCTGGTGGATTCATCTGCATGATCACAACATGCAGTGGCTCAAAGAGAATATTCTAGGCACAGACGATCCCAGGCCTATCATTTTGCTATCGCACCACCAATGGTTTAGCAGTTTCGATCTCGAGTACAACCGATTCGGGCGGGAGCGTCTGTGCCTAGAATATTCTCTTTGAGCCACTTCATGTTGTGATCATGCAAATGAATCCACCAGGGAATCAGCTCCAATACCGGAATCAATCGAGAAGAATAGCCACTGTCCAAGGCCACCACGCGCCAGTGCTCGTTTTCGAGGCAAAAGAAGCTGGTCTCCTGGCCAAAATGCTTCTTGATGGAGTGGAAGTAGGCGTGTCCGCCCGAATACATTTCGTGGTTGCCGTTGAGCGCGTAGCTCGGCAGAGCGTTGAATTCGTCTGTGGTCTGCATTGAACCTCTCGGCCAGTCGTCTTCTCCGACAAAATATTCGTCGAATTCTTCCTGTTTCCCTGCAAAATACACGTCTCCCAGGTGGATCGTGATATCCGGATCGAGCTCCTCCATCTCATATCTGACCCGATAGGCGCTAACGGTCCCGCTGGCCCAATCTCCAGCCAGGCCAATCTTGACCGAATTAGGCATCACATGAATTCCAGCGCCAGGGTCAGACAGATCGTATTCCGGAAACGGATGTTTGCCTCTGAGGATCGTCGTGAAATAGTCGGTAAGCCACAAAAGGAAGGATTCCTTTAGAAGATCTCCCTTATACCGAACATTATGGGTTCGCTGTAGCGAGCGGGCACAATCCCGAGGCATCTTTAACATCTCCTCCATGCTGCGTTTCTCCTGGATTTTCATACGCGTTGAATAGCCTCCACACTCATTTTATATTGTCTCGAACGCAATCCCTGTGACGAATCTCCGCCGCTCTCGGGGTTGATATCTCGTATTTGAGGATTGTGGAGAGCGGATGGAACGTTGCTTGCCTTCAGGATTGCGGGGCGAGACGATTTCGCTAGCTGTTGCGTCCCGGTGTGTTTTCGGTTTTCGAAAGTCGCTTATTGAGGAGCGAGCGCTCCGCAGAGTTTTCTGTGAGAGAGAGGGCGCGGCGGTAGGCGTCTCCAGCTTCCGCGTTTCGACCTAGCTTAAGCAGCAGCTCTGCACGGGTGGAATGCATCCAGCGATACTCCTCCAATTCATGGCTGATCAGATCGATAATTTCCAAGCCATACTCAGGGCCCATCGCCATAGCCACTGCTACCGCGCGGTTGAGCTCGATCACAGCTGAAGGGTTTAGTTTGGCTAGCAGCCCGTAGAGCATCGCTATTCTTGGCCAATCGGTCTGGTCCGGTGTTCCGGCCTGAGCATGCTCCGCGGCAATCGCAGCTTGGATTTGGTATTGCCCGGGGCGGCGGAAGCGCTCTGCGAGCTCGAGGTGTCGCAGCCCATCGTTGATTTGAGATCGATCCCAGAGCAATCGATCCTGATCATCCAGCAAGAGTGGTTCGCCGGCTGATGAAATCCGCGCATCCTTCCTCGAATCATGCAGCAGCATCAGCGCCAGCAGGCCGGCGGCTTCCGGCTCGTCTGGCATTAGATCAATCAGCACTCGCCCGAGTCGGATGGCTTCAGCACACAGGTCGTGCCGGATCAGGTCATCGCCTTCACTCGCCGCGTACCCTTCATTGAAGACCAGGTAAATAACGGCCAGGACAGCTGCAAGTCGTTCAGGGAGCAGGTCATCCGGGGGTATGCGGTACGGAATGCCGGCGTCGCGGATTTTTCGCTTGGCTCGAACAAGCCGTTGTGCCATGGTGGGCTCGGCAACCAGAAATGCTCGGGCGATCTCACGCGTATTGAGCCCGCCAAGCGTGCGAAGGGTCAGCGCCAATTGAGCCTCAATAGCCAATGCCGGATGGCAGCAAGTAAAGATCAGCCGTAGGCGGTCGTCTTGGAGAGCGGATTGTTCAAGAATATCGAACTCCTCGTAGCCATCTGAACTCGTGCTGCCCAGGACTGCATACTTCTCCGCTTTGACCTTTTCTCTACGATAGCCGTCAATCGCCTTGCGTTTTGCAGTAGTCGTAATCCAAGCAGCCGGGTTCGGAGGGACTCCGGAATCCGGCCACCGGTCAATGGCTACCAGGAAAGCGTCCTGAATTGCCTCTTCTGCCACGTCGAAGTCGCCGAAAATACGAACCAGAGTGGCGAAGACGCGTCCGTACTCCTCCCGGAATACCTTTTCCGCGGCTTGAGACGGGTTAGTCAAAGTGAGATGGGGATCTCCCACGGCTCAAAGCATTTGAGCCGCGGGAGCGGAAGCGCTATTGCTCGAAAACCTGAAGGGGTCGAACTTCGACAGATCCACCATCGGGCGAAATGGGCATCTTCCCCGCCCACTCGATAGCGGTATCCAGATTATCAACATCGATCAGATAGTAGCCGCCGAGTTGCTCTTTGGTTTCGGCAAACGGACCGTCTGAGGTCACGACCCCGCCGTCGGTAATACGGACGGTGGTTGCCGTGCCAGTTGGTTGAAGTGCACTACCATGAAGAACGTTGACAGCAGCGCGAACGTCCTCGTCGTACTTGAACCATCCCGCCATAAATCCTTCCAGCTGATCTTCAGGAATGGCCTCCACAGCCTTTTCATCACCATAAATCGCCAACAGATATTGCATCGTTATCCTCCTTTGGACAGGAATGTCCCAGCGATATTTTCTGGGATTGCCAATACTACGAACGGGGAAGCACGATATCGACAGCAAGTCACCGCTAAGGCGATGATAACATTTCGGAATGTTGACCGGTTGTGGACACAAGGGATCACCACAAATTATGAGGGAGGTGTTCGTTCGATGTCAGAGGTAAAAACGAAGAAAAATGAAGCGAGCGTAGAGGGTTTCCTCAAGAGCGTGGAAAACGAGAAGCGCCGCGAAGATAGCTTCGTGGTGCTGGACCTCATGAAAGAGGTGACCGGCGAGAAACCCACGATGTGGGGAACAAGCATCGTTGGTTTTGGGAGCTACCATTACAAGGGTGCCAGCGGCCGTGAAGGGGATTGGATGAAGGTTGGTTTCTCCCCAAGGAAGCAAAACATGACGCTGTACATCATGGACGGATTTGGCTCCTACGATTCACTTCTGGACAAGCTCGGGAAATACAAAACGGGCAAGTCGTGTCTTTATATCAACAAGTTGGAAGACGTTGACCAGACGGTCTTGAGGGAATTGGTCAAGCAATCCTTCAAGTCCATGTCGGGGGCTTCCCCCCGCAATTAGCTGCCGAAGGAAAAACCAGCAGCATAAGACCTTGACCACCTGCCGAGCACGCACTTAAAATGCCGTGTTCCTGGAAGTTAGGTGGGTTTTGACGGTTTTGAAGAGCATGGTCAGGCAAGGCCATTGGGGTTTTCTCGGACTTCTGCTCGTACTGGGCGCCTGTGCCCCATCCCTCGAAGAGCTGGCCGCGCCCAACACTCCTGATCTTGAACGGACAATTGCTGCCCGGGTAGAGATGACCGTCTCGGCGATTGCAGCGAAAGTGACCGAGCCAGTCCCGACCCCCACCGCGTCTCCTACCATTCCCCCGACCGCGACGCAAACTTCCACGCCAGAACCGGTGTTCCTCAGTGTTACCGCACCTACCAACTGCCGAACCGGCCTTGGATTTCGGTATCAGAGGTCCGGTACGATGCTTGTTGATGCCACCGCGCTAGTTATTGCAAAAAGCTCCACTCCGAATTATTGGTATATCGAAAATCCAGACCGACCCGGTGAATACTGCTGGCTGTGGGGCGAGTACGCGAGTGTGGTTGGAGACGAAGAATTGCTGCCGGTCTATACCCCTCCTCCAAGCCCGACACCAAGTCCGGCCTTCAATATGAGCTTGGAACCCTTTCACAGTTGCGGGAGCACCGATTACGTGGTTTTGAAGATTCACAATCCAACAAAAATCACTTACATGACCGCCCAACGGACACTGGTTGATACGGAGATCGGCAAAGATCTCTATGGCCCCGCGCTCGATCGTCATCCCTTTGCCCCTCGACCCCGCGATTGCCCACCCGGACACGAAAACGAGATCTACCCAGATCGTGTGGCTTACATCTACGTGCCTCTCAGCGGCGCGGAGAGTGGCCATGGGATGCGTGTGATCATCATGGTCTGCACGGAGGATTACTTGGGCGGCGACTGCTGGGTGCAGGCGATGGACTTCAAAATGCCCGGCTAGCACTGGGCAACCTGCCCCGAATTCCCTATTCCCCAAGAAACCCCCTTTCGACATAAGATGCAGGGACCGGCTTCATAAAAGGGTTGTTGTGATGCATCAAAGACTGTTCGTCATTTCAGGGTTGCTGCTGGCGGCAGGATTGGCATGCAGCGGATTGACCAATCTCTCAGGCGATGTCTCCGAGGGTTCAAGCGGAGAGTCCGGGTTCTCGGATGGCTCAGTCAATGTGGCATCCAGCGATACGCTGTTCTCGGATAGCTTTGCGGATGAGAGCTCCGGCTGGGAAATTGGAGATTATTCAGGCGGTCGCGTAGGATATTGGAATGGTGAGTATTACGTAACATCGCTCGGCGACGGTCAGACCATGTGGGGACTGGCTAATCGCGGATTTGACGACGTGGAAATTAAAGTTCGATCGCAACAAGTCAGTGCCCCAAGTAACGACAACAATGACTATGGCGTAATTTGTCGTGCAAATGCGGATGGAACCGGCTACTTCTTTCTGATATCAGGAGATGGATTTTTTGCAATACTGCGCGGGGATGCCAACGATCAGTTTGAGCAATTGATCGATTGGACCTCATCTAACGCGATTAATCAGGGCAATAGTTCGAATGAAATTCAAGTAACGTGTGACGGGGAGAACCTCTCGCTGCAGGTCAACGGCGAGCTTCTTGCCTCTGTAAAGGATTCTCGCTACAGCGCGGAAGACATCGCCCTAACGGCGACCTCCTATGAATCTACAAGCACCGAAATCCACTTCGACGACATCGAAGTCGCTCGCCCCTAATATCGATTATTTTGGATGGTCACACGGGCCGGCCAATCTGCGCCCGTCGTAATCCTGCTCATAGATGGAAATCATGTCGGATCATTAAACTCAACTCGCGAATACAATCATAGGTAGCGACTTGCCAATTGGAGATACTGAAATGAATCAGGATCCGCGAGCTGTTGAGCAGATAATCGAGCCACAAATGGTGATTGAAGGTGCGGGAGTATTGCTGCGCCGCTCTTTCGGGCCGAGTCGAGAGAATTTGTTCGACCCCTTTCTTCTTTTTGATCACTTTGCATTCAACGATCCAATAGAAGGGCCGCTTGTCGGCTTTCCCATGCATCCGCATCGAGGGATCGAAACGGTCACTTATATGCTGGAAGGCAACACGCGTCATCGAGACAGTCTCGGCAATATGGGTGTCATAGGGCCTGGCGATGTTCAATGGATGACGAGCGGACGCGGCATTATGCACGAAGAGATGCCCAAACGCGGCCCCGAAGGTACCGTCTACGGATTTCAACTCTGGGTCAATCTCCCCGCGGCAGAGAAGATGGGAGCGCCACGCTACCAGGAAGTGACCTCAGATACGATTCCAAGTGCAGGCGAGAATGGATCGAAGGTGCGGGTTGTGGCGGGACAATACGATGGCGTTTCCGGACCGGTCACTGAAATCGCCGCTCAGCCGCTCTATATGGATGTCACGTTGAAGGCGGGGGAGGATTTTTCCTTGCCGGTGCCAATGGGCCATACGGTCGTGGCCTATGTCTTTGAAGGTCGCGGCCTATTCGGTGATGGGGTAGATCAGATCGTCGAAGCGGTCCGGATGGTCACGTTTGGGGAAGGCGACCTGGTCTTGGCTCGGGCAGCCCCAAATTCGCACGTCCGATTTATGCTTATGGCCGGTGCGCCAATCGGTGAGCCGATTGTGCCTTACGGACCATTTGTGATGAACACCGAGGCCGAAATTGAGCAGGCAATGACCGACCTTCGAAATGGAACTTTCGTGCAGAACTGATGAACTAGAGCAGGATTCTATCCAACTTCCCCAAGCCTTCCCGCGAGACACCGTCCAATTCAGAATCGCCCAGTGGTCACACGATCGTTTCTTTTACCTTCGTAAATCGCGCATGCATTCTGGGGATGCAACCCAATTTCCTGAGGTTGTGAAATGAAGACACGACGAAGACGGTTCCTTAACCTGATCGGGGTCGGCCTGATAGTTGCGGTCGTGATTGGTGGTGTTTTGGCGTACCGCACGATTTCCAGCCAGGTAAGCCTGGTTGGTATTCTCGCCAGAGGCGAGGCAGGCCAAATCAACGTACCAGAGGGCTTTGATGTCAATATCTTCGCTGAAGGGCTTGCCCGCCCTCGGTTCATAAACTTCGCTCCCGATGGGAGGCTCTATGTGGCAGAGCGCGGTGCGAATCGGATCGTAATCCTGGAAGACAAAGACGGAGATGGGCGCTCCGATTCTCAGACAGTCTTTGCGGATGAGATAGACAATCCCCACAGCGTCGTCCTCCACGACGGGGCTTGGTACATCGGAGTACCAACTGGGGTGATCCGACTTACGGATCGGGATGGAGATGGCCGCGCGGACGAGCGAGTCACATTGATCGACAATTATCCGACGTCAGGTCACAGTACGCGGACCGTCGAATTTTTGCCGGATGGACGAATGGTGGTTTCTGTCGGCTCAAGCTGCAATGTTTGCGCGGAGCAAAATCCGCGGCGGGCGGCCGTATTGGCTTACGAAAACTCGAACGCTGAGAATGAGCAACTCTTTGCAAGCGGCCTACGGAATGCGGTTGGGCTGACGGTGCACCCATCGACTGGAGAGCTCTGGGCGACAAACAATGGCAGAGATCTTATGGGGGATGACGTCCCTCCGGAGACTGTGTATCTCGTCCGGGAGGGCGCCGACTATGGCTGGCCGCGATGCCACTCCAGCATCGCTGATCCCGATTACGGATATGAGGGGGTCTGCGAAGAAGTAGAAGCCCCGATTGTAGAAATGCAGGCCCATTCAGCCCCACTCGGCCTGGTCTTCTACGAAGGCGATGCATTCCCGGAGCCGTATCGAGACGACCTGTTCATTGCTTTCCATGGGTCATGGAATCGCAGCGTCCCGACAGGTTATAAGATCGTGAGGCTACCATTCGATGGAACCGAGCCAGGCACAGAAGTAGTAGATTTTGCAACCGGATGGCTTGAAGATGATTTGACGACGGTGACCGGCCGTCCGGTCGGTCTCGCGGTTGGCCCGGATGGGGCGCTTTATATGAGCGACGATACCGGCGGCTTCATCTATCGGATAGCCTACGAGGAAGAATCCGATCAGGAGCGAGATCAGGTGCCAGAGTCATCCGACGTACTCGAAGTGCAAGCAACCGGTGAAGCGAATGGGTATGACTTTTCAGTTGAGATATCGAGCCCGGATACCGGATGTGACCAATATACCGACTGGTGGGAAGTCGTATCCGGAGATGGTGAGCTAATCTACCGCCGCACATTGCTTCACAGCCATGTCAACGAGCAGCCGTTCACCAGGTCTGGAGGACCGGTAGCCATTGATCCGGATGTGGTGGTAATTGTTCGGGCTCATATGCACCCAGGTGGCTACGGCGGACGCGCGATGCGGGGAACTGTTGAGAATGGCTTTACAGCGTGGGATTTGGGCGCTGATTTTGCGCTGGCGCTGGAGAATGTCCCTCCTCAGCCCCCCGATTGTGGCTTTTAGGTCCCAATTACGGCGTATCAACAAAAAATCTGACAGGGCCTCCCACCGCACAGTTCTATTGTGCTGAAGCCCAATCCTCGCTATATGTATGCTTGTATGCGCGCTGAATGTGAAGAACTTTACATAAGACACACCGCAAGGAGGCTTTGGCGATGGCGATAGCGCAGCAGGAACTAGAACAAGCCAAAGTACTGGCTGAACAAGGAAAATCCGAGGCAGCGGTGGCTTTGCTTAGCCAGCTCATCCAACGCGAACCTAGCAATGTTGGAGCCTGGTTGGCGTTATCAGATGTTGTAAACGATCCGGAACGCACAGAATATTGCCTGCAGAAAGTGCTAACGCTCGATCCCGGCAACGCGACCGCGCTTGAAAAGCTTTCGAATGCAAAAGGCGGAAGC
>CAYZXF010000454.1:0-14669 GCA_964482355.1 uncultured Anaerolineaceae bacterium
CAGCTGATCAGTAGCGAAAAGGATCAGGACCACTATGGTCATCAGACCCGCAGCTAGATCGCTGAGCATCAAGACCAGCTTACGGTTCGATCGATCGACGATGGCCCCCGCGATTGGACTGAGCAACACGGCTGGTGCGAACGCGAAGAAGCCCACCAGAGCCAGCGTGGTAACTTCGCCGGTCTCCTGCCAGGCGAAAATCGTGATGGCGAACCGAACCATACCCGAACCGGTCATTGAAATCAGCTGACCGATGGACATGATGGCAAAGGCCGTCATTCCTTCTGGCCGGCGTTTCGCAATTAAGCCTTCATTCACTCCACTCACATTTTTCTCCTCACTCGATCACTATCGCTGAAGGTGGTAGCCCGGATTGCCCCTTCAGATTCATCCACTCAGCAAAAGGCTCGGATCTATTTGATCTGAGCCTTTGCGGGCCACAAGATTTTGGTATCGCTGAGCAGATTCAGTTCGTAGCGTTCCAGCCGGCGTCCAACCCTCACCATCGCCCCGCCCAATCGGCAGGCTGCTCTCGCAATCACCTGTCTCATATTTCGGCCCGGTCTTCTACTGGGTCGAGGGCCTCCCGAGTAACCATTGGTCATCTGCATTCTTGCTCGGGCAACTAGGGACAGTTCTTCGATCATTGGGTCACCTTCCCTACTGGCATTTCCCTGAATGCGACATCTATCAAGTAGACCATTACCTACTAGACTAATGTACGTTAGATAATAATCTACTGTTAGACATTTGTCAAGCGCGGAGACAAGGTAAGCAAGCGCAGGGTATGGGCCACGTCGCAAAGGCATTCTTCGGAGAATCCTATGCGATGCTAGAATCGCCCCCATGTCCGGAATCATTGAACGCTACCGACAATATCTTGACCTGCCAGCGGATATAGAGCCCGTTACTCTTTCGGAAGGCCGTACGCCGCTGATCTCCATGCCTCGGCTCGCATCCGAGCTGGGTGCGGCCGAGCTGCACATCAAGTTTGAGGGCTCGAACCCCACCGGATCGTTCAAGGACCGAGGCATGACCACTGCCATCACGGAAGCCGTTTCGCGGGGAGCAAGCGCGGTCATATGCGCCAGCACTGGCAATACGGCGGCCAGCGCCGCAGCTTATGCGGCTCACGCAGGCCTGCGTTGCGTGGTGCTGCTGCCGCATGGCAAAGTTGCCAGCGGTAAGTTGGCGGCCGCCTACGCCCACGGTGCCGAAATAGTCGAAGTAGAGGGATCCTTCGATGAAGCGCTGGCGCTCGCCTTCCGCCTGTCAGAGCGAACTCCGATCGGCCTGGTAAATTCACTCAACCCATATCGACTCGAAGGACAAAAAACGGCTGCGTTCGAGATTTTCGAAACGCTTGGATCCGCTCCGGACTGGTTGGCTCTTCCGGTGGGCAACGCGGGAAATATCAGCGCTTACTGGATGGGCTTTCGGCAGCTTGCAGATATGGAGGGCGCCGAGCTGCCGCGTTTGTTAGGCGTACAGGCGAGCGGGTCTGCGCCGCTGGTTGAAGGGCGCGTCATTGACCATCCGGAGACAGTTGCCAGCGCGATCCGAATTGGGAACCCAGCACGTGGAAAGCAGGCGCTGAGCGCGGCTGAAGATTCAAACGGTCGTTTCGTGGCCGTACCGGATCAAGACATTCTGGATGCACAGCGAGATCTGGCACACCAGGGGATCTGGGTCGAGCCGGCCTCTGCCGCCGGCCTGGCCGGGCTGCGGTCTGAGGTGGCTGCCGGTGACTTAGATCTGAGTGGCCGACGCGTGGTGTGCGTTTGCACCGGGCACGGGCTCAAGGATCCCCGCCCGTCTTCGGAGCCCATATCTCTCATTCCGCCAACACTGAAAGCCCTGGAAGAGCTTCTCAATTTATAGAAATGAACGGTTGGTCTGCCCGGGCTGTAATATCCTTAGCCCTTAGAAGCCGATAAGAGGGAAAGCATGAGATCTGTTTGGCTCTTACTGGTCGCTTTGCTGCTTTTTTCTTGTGGTAATACGGCCGCCACAGAGACCTCCACCGAAGTTCCTCGGCGGATACAAGATGAGCTGAAGGCTCTTCAGTTGACGGTACTGGAAGAGATCCGACAGGCGGTTGCGGACAATTTCGTTTATTCCGATTTTGGCGGCACAGATTGGGAATCCGAAGCATCGCTCGCGCGGCGCCGTGTCGAAACGGGGCTGACTGAGGAAGAGTTTGCGATCGCCGTGGACGACATGCTGGCGGCGCTTCCCACTGGATCCGCCGGATTTATGACACGCGCGGAACGGGTCGAGGCCGAGTTCCAATCCGGGACGCTCTATGAAGGCATCGGCGCCTTTGTATCGTTTAGAAAAGAGCCTGTGCCTCGCGTGCTTCTGCTCTCGGTTATTGCCGGTTCACCCGCAGAACAAGCCGGGCTACGAGCACACGATGCGATTTATAAGGTCGATGGGTTTCCAGTCACCGAAGAAGAGGGTCTCTCCATTATTGAGAGAGTGCGAGGCCCGGCAGGTACAGAAGTGCTGCTTGAAGTAGCGTCGCCGTCGGAGGATGCTAGGGAGGTGATGGTTCGTCGCAATCGCGTCACCGCCTTAGACACTCTCAAGGGCGATCTCCTTGTTCCAGGAATAATCTATGTATTGGTCCCAGTTGCAGTCGACAACACCCTTGCAGAGAGGGTGGCCGGCTTGCTGCAGGTCTCTGAGATGGCAGAGGAACCAGTTCTCGGCTTGATACTCGATCTTCGGATCGCAGGCTCTGCTTCCAGCTGGCCGCTAACGGAGATGTTGACCCTGCTGGGCGAAGGGCCCATGGGGCAATTCGCCACGCGTGGAGCTGAACAGCCGGTCGTGATTTCGGGCGTCGATCTCGGCAACTCACAGAGCATTCCACTGGCGATCCTGGTGGGCCCGGATACCAGGGGGGCGCCGGAAATCTTCGCCGGAGCGCTGCAGGGCATAGGTAGGGCTGCTCTTGTGGGATTAGGTACCAACGGCAGTGTATTGAGCTTCCGGCAGCAGACTCTGTCGGACGGTTCCCTGCTCACCTTTGCTGATTCTTCCTATATAACGCCGGGCGGCAGCGACCTGAGCCTGACCGGCCTGACCCCAAATTTGCTTATCCAATCCGATTGGGACCAAGTTACGCCTGAATCGGACCCAGTTCTTCAAGGCGCAATCGATTTGCTGATCGGGGCACAGGTTGGAGATTAGAGTTTGGAGAGTCCGAGAGCGTCGGAAAAAGCCGAGTGCTACAATGAACGAACCTCTAGTTAGGGTCCATAATCTGCCGATTCTGAGCTCTTGCTCGGGACGAGCCCCGCGTTGGGGCTCATCGCTTTCAGTCAAGCCCCTTCCATTAATGCTTGCCGGCGGCACAGAGGCCCACGGGAGACCATGATGAGCAAAAAAGGCAAATCCCTGGTTATCAAAGGCGAGGATCCTCTGAATCGCGTCGGAAGGCGCGAGCAAGAAGCCCACCTGGAGCTTGGCGAGAAGACGCTTGTCAGCCGCATCTTGACGAAGGCTGCCTATATCGCCAAACGGTTCTGGTGGCTCGGCATATTCCTCTTCCTGACTCTGTGGGCGTTGTTAAACCCCACGGTCATGAATCTGGCGCTTCTCGGATTGAGTTTTGTATGGCAATTGGTCTTTGCCGTGCTCTTCATGGTTGTGCAGTTCGGCGCTCTCTTCTGGTTTATGGGCCGCACGAAAACAGTTGTTATCAAACCCGGTGATCCGAAGACCATCACCTTCGATGATTACTGGGGCCAGCCCCATCTGGTGGAGTTAGTCAAGCAGTGGATTAGCCTGCTGGCCGATCGGCATGATTTCGTCAAGATGGGCGGTCAGTACATCAATGGGCTCATGCTAACCGGAGAACCTGGGACCGGAAAGACAATGCTAGCCAAGGCCATGGCGGGCGAGGCGGGCATCGCCTTTATGTCGGTTGAGGGATCCGGCTTCAGGGGCATGTTCTGGGGCATGGACACGCTCAAGATGATGGGCTTTGTCAACAAGGCCAGAAAGCTTGCCCGCGAATTCGGAGCGTGCATCGCCTATATCGATGAAATCGATGCGGTTGCCATGAGCCGCTCCGGCGTCCAGGGCAGTAATGACAACATGGCCACGGGTGGAATGATGGGCGGCATGATGATGAACGGCGCCCTGACTCGCTTGCTGTATGAGATGGACGGTATCGCCGAGCCTGGTCGAATGGAAATGTGGAAAGCCAAGATCGCGGCAATGCGTGGCAAGCCCCCGCCACAACGCAACTGGCATGTGCTGTTTATGGGCTCTACCAACCGACCGGACGTGCTGGACCCGGCGCTGCTCCGACCCGGAAGGTTTGATCAGGTCATTCAAGTCGACCGCCCGGACCGGGCTGGTCGGCGATCGATCATCGAGGGTTACCTGGCGAAGATCCGACACGATCCCAAGCGGATCGATATCGAAGCGATCGTGGCGGATACCCCGCGCGCGACGCCCGCTCAAGTTATGGCCGCCATCACCAAGGATTCCGTGCGGCATGCGCTCTTTGAGGGCCGCGACCGCGTCATCCAAACTGATGTCGATCAATCTATCCAGGAGCAGATCGTCGGAATGGCCAACCCGATTCGCGAAATGGACCCGCTGCAGATGCGGCAGGTCGCATACCATGAGGCAGGGCACGCGGTGGTTCAACATTACGCCATGCCCGATCAGCGCATCTCGCGGGTAAGTATTGTCCGCCGGGCAAAAGGAATCATGGGGTATGTGCTGCCGGTTGACACAGTTGAGATCTATGGCCAGCCACTTCGCAGAATCTTGGCCGATATCATGGTGTCTCTTGCCGGGCATATCGGCGTGAAGCTCTTCATGGGAGAGTTCTGGACGGGTGCCTACGGGGATTATCAGAATGCCCGGATGCAGTTCCGGCAGCTTGCGGTGCTAGGCTTCTTTGGACCGCCAGTCTCCGAACTTCACCGAGACGTTAAGGAGCTTCGCTTTTCCGATGAGCGCGTGGAGAAGGTGTGGACGCAGCTGGAGGAGCAGGTAGATCAAATGCTGGTCAAGCACGCCGATGAAGTGGAAGCGATAGTAGAGGCTCTCATCGAGAAACAGGAACTCTCCAATCTCGAAGTTCTCGAGCTCCTGGGCAAGAACAGCCTGCAGCTAGCAGTGGACGAAGGTTTGGAAATGGAGAGCGTGCTCGAGCAATTAGGGGTCAACCCGAGCGGACTTGCCTATCAGCGCCGTGAGCAGCTCCCTGTAGACGAGAAGATCCCGGAGCCGGCTCCTAAGGCGGCATTGTCGTCCGAAGAGGAAAAGAAGCGCATAAAGCGGAAGAGCAAGGCTAAGAAGTAGATTCACGCATTGTTGAAAACTAAAAGGGAGGCCAATACGGCCTCCCTTTTCTTTAAGTACGTTTGCTTGCTCTCAGTCCCAGGACCAAAACGCCAGGCGACCTTCTGTCAGGAAGCGGGGCTCGAAATCCCCTGAGGCTGGAACAATGAACAGTCCTTGAACGTCCTCACTTGCTATCGCCGACACAACGAGGTATCTGCTATTCGGGGACCATATCGTCACCGAGCGCTGATATTGATCGAAGAAGGGGAAGATATTCAGAAACGTGGGCGTAGGTTGGAAGGCAGCGATCCGCCTGAACTCCCCGTTCTTCGGTTCCGCGATGTGGAGTTCGAGCAAAAAGCGAGTATTTTCAGCGGTTTGCTCCTCGCCCTCGGCCGCCTCAGACAGAACAACCGGTACGAAGAATGCCAGCTTTTTGCCGTCTGGGGCCCAAAAGAATGCCATAACATCCTTGGCCTCGGTGAGGATGAGCTTCGGATCGTTCGGTTTTCGTAGGTCCAGGAAGGTCAGATCCCCCACCCGCGCCCGGCTGTTGGCGTCAGAGGTCACGTACGCTGCAAAGTCGCCCTTGGGAGCCCAGTCGAAAGCGATGTTCCCCTCAAAGTCTGCTAGCACTCTCTGCAAACGACCCGTTGAATCGGTCAAGATAAGCTGTTGCTGGTCGCCTATGGCGCCTGCGAGCAATACGTATTCTCCGTCTGGCGAGTAGACAGGGGCCTGAAAGTTCGTCGGTCGGATTCCTATGCCAGTCTCGCGGATGACCGGCTCCATTTCCACCAGCGAGAGCCGAGCGCCGTCTGGATTGACTGCGGCCGAACCGCCGGCGTGAGCCATCACTTTTGTCCCCTCAGGAGACCATGCCCAGTAATACGGTCTTCCCGAATCAACCACGGAGCTCTCGCCCCCTCCCACCGGCGCGATTTGCATCGCCATGGCCGTTGAGCCCTGAGTGGAGCTTAAAAAGCTCACCCATTCTCCGTTCGGAGACCAATATAGAAAGAAGGGAACATGGGAATCGCTTGTGTAAATCTCACGGGCCCCCTCCGCTTTCTCGTCCGTAGCAAATATGCTGGCTATCGCGCTGCCGTTCTCCTGGACATCCACACCGACGAATGCCAATTTATTGTCTTCCATGGACCACGCTGGAAAATCGTAAAAGCGACGCACGCCGCCTTCCTCGCCATGCGCGTCCTGCGTGACCATGTTCAATTTTCCACCGGCCTGGTCGATAGTGTAGATGTTGCCGTCAGGTCCAAGATATGCGATCAAACCGCTTTTGCGCTCAATTGCCGCGAGCATCGGACTCTGAGGTATCTGAATTGACTCACTGATCGAGCCGCAAGCAGCGATGAGCAGGCTACCGAGGATCAGCAGGGGAAGCAAGGGTTTTTTTATCAAAATGCCTTCCAAAAAAGTGTCTGCGGATTGTATCACCCACACTTACGGTGCACCAAGTTGCGCCGTAAAGCTCACTATCTATTCTTCACCCGAGAAGGATCAGGCAATCTGTTAGCCAGCATACGATCCAACTTACCCATTGGAACATCCCCGAGTTTATGCGCCTTCACCCAACGGACATCTTCTCGCTCACGTAGGTCACTCGATAGCACCTTGCAGGTGAAGGGCTGCAGATCAACTCGGAAGTGAGTGTACGCGTGGGCCAGGGTGGGCAAGCGTTGTTCGACATCAATCTCCAAACTCAACTGTTCCTTAACTACCCGTCGGAGGGCCGCCTGGTTCGACTCTCTCTGCTCCTTGTATCCTCCCGGAAAACCCCAAAGGCCGCCCAACAGGCCATTTTCCGGTCGGCGTGAAATCAGCAGATTGTCACCTTCGCGAACAACTGCAGCTACCGCTTGCCGAAGCGGGAGCGGTCCCCTGGGCCGGCGGATGGGCAGCTGCTCCTGAGTGCCATTTTGGAATGCGAGGCAGTCGCCGGCAAGTGGACATGCGTCGCACGCGGGCGACCGAGGGGTGCAAAGAAGCGCTCCCAGGTCCATCAAGGCCTGGTTAAACTGCGAGGCTCTCCCCCCTGGCAGGATTGCCATCCCGCGCTTCCGAAGCTCTCTTTCGCCTTCCGGTCGCCGAGGGTCGAGGTGGAGATCGAAAATGCGAGTGAGCACCCGCCTCAGATTAGCCTCTAGCGCGAGCGTGTCCCGATGGAACACGATGGCCCCCAGGGCATCCGCTGTGTATCGGCCGATGCCGGGAAGATTGGCCAGATCCTTATCGGAGGCGGGCAGATCTCCGCCGAAGCGTTCAACCACAATCCGTGCAGCTTTATGGAGGTTGCGCGCTCGAGCGTAGTAGCCCAGGCCTTCCCATAACACGAGCACCTCTTCAAGCGAGGCTTCGGCCAGCGCCTCGACGGTTGGGTAGCGAGCCATGAACCGCCTGTAATAAGGAAGTACGGTATCGACCCGTGTTTGCTGAAGCATGATTTCCGACACCCAGATGGCGAAAGGATCGCGCGTTCGCCTCCATGGCAATTCGCGTCCATGTTCGGCGTACCAGGCAAGAAGATTGTCGGACAGCATCATCAGGGATTGTACCGATCGCGCCGGCTATAATCCCGTAGCTTTCTTCAGAGCCCCTAAGAAACTCCGAGATTCGTCAATCGCAAGGAGCGGCCATGCCGACTTACAACGAAGCCCTTGAAAATTACGTCCGAGAAACGTTCGCGGCCGAAGACGAGATTCTGCAAACCATCCGATCTGAAATCCCCAAGCGCGGGTTGCCGGAAATCACCATCAGGCCGGAAGAGGGCCGCTTCCTTCAATTCATTGTGGCCGCTAGCGGCGCTCGGCAAGCAATCGAAATTGGCACCCTTGGTGGGTACAGCGGTGTCTGGATCGCTCGCGGCTTGCCCGTAGGCGGGAAACTGATAACGCTTGAAATATCTGAGGAGCATGCTGCGGTCGCGGCGGATCACTTTGAGATGGCCGGAGTAGCTGACAAAGTTGAGCTGCGAATTGGGGATGCCCATGACCTGCTAGAAGATCTGGCCCAAGAGGGCCCCTTCGAGTTCGTTTTTATCGATGCTGAGAAGGAGGGTTATCCGGCCTATCTGGATTGGGCAGAGGCCAACCTGCGGCCCAGGGGGATTGTGGCTGGTCATAACGCATTCGGTTTTGGAACGATTGGCGATCCCGACGCATCAGATCCCGGAGTAGCTCCCATACGCCTCTTTAACGAGCGCCTAGCGCGCGACGACCGATTCATATCCACCATATTTCCGGCGGGAGATGGGATGGCAATGGGGGTACTACGCAAGAATACCTGACATAACCCTCGCTCTCCTGCTTGAATTCACCTCGCTGTGGCATATGCTCGCAGCGTCTAACCTCAGAATCGGATGCGGAGAATTCATAAATACCGCCTTCTAGCCCCTGAATTTGACCCGCTGGATTCATATATATTTCTTACGGCTCCAAGAAGCCCCAAAAGGGCCCGAATGCTATAATCGGCCGAACGTGTGAAAGCGCGTTAGGAGGGTTCACAAATGATGCGATTTGACCGCTTCACGGAGCGGGCACAAGACGCTGCGCAGCGCGCGGCGGAGATAATTCAGCGCTACGGACACAATCAAATCGATACGGAGCACATCCTGCTGGCATTGATTGAGCAGCCACAGGGAGTAATCACGCAGATCCTCGAGCAGCTCAAGGTCGATATCGAGTCTCTGACGGATCGGATCGATCAGCAGCTGCGTGCCAGCCCTAAAGCGAACATCTACGGCGGGGGCGCGGGCCAGATTTTCATTACCCCACGCGTCAAGCGCGTTGTAGATATGGCCAACGAAGAAGCCAATCGTCTTGACGATGAGTTCATCTCGACCGAGCACATCTTCTTGGCAATTCTCTCCGAGCGGAACACGGCCATCTCGCGACTGCTCAATGAAGAAGGAATAACCAAGGAGCGAGTCCAGGACTCGATCAAAGATATCCGAGGCGGGCAGCGAGTGACCGACCGCAAGGCCGAATCTCGCTACCGCACGCTTGAAAAGTACTCCCGAAACCTGACCACCTTCGCTAAGGAAGGCAAACTCGACCCAGTAATCGGCAGGGATAAAGAGATCTTGAGAGTGATCCAGATCCTTTCCCGCCGTACGAAGAACAATCCTGTCTTGATTGGGGAAGCTGGCGTTGGCAAGACCGCCATTGTGGAGGGTCTGGCCCAAAAGATCGCGAACGATGATGTGCCAGAAATTCTCAGCGGCAAGCAGGTTGTCGCGCTTGATCTGGGCTCCATGATCGCCGGGTCTCGTTTCCGAGGCGAGTTCGAGGAGCGCCTGAAGGCGGCTATCGATGAAATTCAGCGTGCCGAGGGCGAGATCATCCTCATGATCGACGAATTACACACGGTCGTGGGAGCAGGCGCTGCACAAGGCGCGATGGACGCAGCCAATATGCTCAAGCCTGCGTTGGCGCGCGGCGAACTTCGAGCTATCGGCGCTACGACCTTGGACGAATATCACAAGTACATCGAGAAGGATTCGGCTCTGGAGCGTAGATTTGCTCCGGTATATGTCGACGAGCCGAATGTCGAAGAGACTATCGCCATGCTTCACGGCCTGCGCGATCGTTATGAAGCCCATCACAAAGTGAGATTTTCCGACGAGGCACTGGTAGCCGCGGCCAGGCTCTCTAATCGCTACGTAACTGATCGATCGATGCCAGACAAAGCCATCGACTTAATGGACGAGGCCGGTGCCAAGCTGCGCGTGGCGCTCTACTCCCTTCCACCAGACCTCAAGGCGGTCAAGACCGATCTCGATCGCCTGATGGCAGAGGAAGAGCAAGCTGGTCTCGAACGCGACTACGAGCGCGCAGCCGAGAAGAAATCTGAGCGTCTGCAGTTGGAATCGAAGTTCAGGGAGATGCGGGACGCCTGGGAGGCGGAGCATCATCTGGATGAGATCGTGGACGTTGATGATATCGCCGAGGTCGTGCACATGTGGACCGGCATTCCGGTTAGCACCATGATGGAAACCGAGGCCGAAAAGCTGCTCCAGATGGAGGAGCGCCTTCACGAACGCATCGTTGGACAAGCCGATGCTATCCACGCGTTAGCGGACGCCATCCGGCGCGCTCGCGCCGGCCTCAAGGATCCTAAGCGACCAATCGGGTCCTTTATCTTCCTGGGCGCATCCGGTGTCGGCAAGACAGAGGTGGCCAAGGCGCTAGCTGAATTCATGTTTGATGATGAAGACGCCCTGGTACGTATCGATATGAGCGAGTACCGCGAGCAGCACTCCGTCTCACGGCTATTCGGCGCTCCGCCGGGATATGTAGGCTACGAGGAAGGCGGACAGCTTACCGAAGCCGTTCGGCGCAGACCATATCGCGTGATCCTCTTCGACGAGATTGAGAAGGCGCATCCCGAGGTGTGGAACGCCTTGCTCCAGATACTGGACGACGGACGCCTGACAGATGGCCAAGGACGGATGGTCGACTTCCGAAATACGGTACTGATCATGACCTCCAACCTGGGCACACAATATGTTACGCACGCTGGATCGCTTGGTTTCCGCAGCCGCGGTGAAGACGCGGACAAAACGGAATCCAACGACAAGATCGAACAGGCGCTCAAAGATACTTTTCGACCGGAATTTCTGAACCGAATTGATGAAATCATCATCTTCTCCACTTTGACAATGGAGCAGATGGAGCAGATCGTCGACTTGCAAATGGACAAGGTAAGTGAGCGGCTGGCTGAGCACGGGCTGATTGTCGAGCTGTCAGCCGCCGCTAGATCCTGGCTAGCCAAGGAAGGTTACGATCCTGCCTTCGGAGCCCGCCCCCTCCAACGAGCATTGCAGAAATACATCGAAAGCCCGCTTTCGATCAAGATCCTGCAGGGTGAGTTCTCAGAGGGCGATACTGTGATCGTCGATTTTCTCCCCGATGAGGGCGTGATCTTCCGGCCCCCAGAAGACAGCACTCCGGTGGAGATAGAAGAGGAAGTTTCCGCCTAGTCGTCGCTTCGCATCGAAAAATCAGAGCCCCGCAGATACCTGCGGGGCTCATTTATAGATGCCGTTCCTGATTTAGAACAAATGCTACTGCGCTGGAGCTGCGCTCTCCAGCAATGCCGCGGCCGACCGCCGATTAGCATCACTGGCCTCTCCGAGCATTTCTGCAAGCTCGCTCAGCCGCGCGTCGCGTTCCAACGTTGACACCCGCGCCCGCGTCCGTCCTTCCACCACTACCTTCTCCACCTGGTAGTGCCGGTCGGCATGCGCCGCAAGCTGAGGTAGATGGGTCACGCACAGCACCTGGTGATCTTGCGCCAGACGCTTGAGTTTGGAGCCCACAACCGATCCAATCCGGCCGCCGATTCCTTGATCGATCTCGTCAAATATCAGAGTCGATCGGCGATCCGCGCCGGCCAGCACGCTCTTAAGACCCAGCATCAGTCGAGAGGTCTCACCTCCGGAGGCAACCTTAACCAACGGTTTCAACCCTTCTCCGGGGTTTGGCGCGACCAGGAATTCGACCTGGTCCAATCCATGCGGCCCAAAAGCCACTCGCTCGCCTTCAATCAAAACCCCGTCGGGATCACTTTCCCACTCAATTTCGACCGCAAATTGCGCTTGCTCCATATTGAGCTCAGCCAGGTGACCCACGATCTCCGCAGACAATTCTTCGGCAGCACTGCGCCGAACCTGAGACAGCGTACCCCCAAGCGCGGCCAGGCGGGTCAATAGCTCGCCTTCTTCCACTTTCAGCGCTTCCAGACGTTCTTCGGAGTGAACGATGCTTTCCAATTCCTCGCTCGCCTGAGCTTCGTACTGCAGGATAGCCTCCACATCGTCACCGTACTTGCGCCGAAGGTCGTCGATCAAACCGAGCCGAGCCTCGACCTCATCCAAACGCATTGGATCTGGTTGAACTTGCTCAAGATAAGCCTTCAGCTCTGTCGCCAATTGACTGATCTCCTCAGCCAGGGCTTGCGAGCGCTGACTGGTGCTCGTCATAGCTGCATCGACCTCAGCCAGGCTCATTAGCGCGGCCGTTGCTTCGGTAAGTTTTTGCTCGGCAGAGATCCCATCCCCGCCTGTGTCCTCCAACGCGCCGCGGGCGTTGAGCGCCAGGCCCGCAAGCTTCTCAGCATTTGCCAGGCGATCGCGCTCCACCTCCAGCTCTGACACTTCTCCCTTAACAAGGCGGGAGCTTTCGATTTCGTCAATCTGATAACGAAGCAGATCCTCGCGTCGCGCAAATTCGCGCTCCGCACTCTCCAGATCTTGCCTCTCGATTCGGACCGTTGACATTCGTCGGTAAGCTTGCGAGTACTCATCCAAATCGGAGCCGGCAAATCGATCAAGGAGCGACAGGTGTTCGCTCACTCTAAGCAGGCTGAGATGCTCCGATTGGCCGTGGACGTCTACCAGCCACCCCCCAATCGATTTCAGTAGAGCCAGGCTAACCACGCGTCCGTTGATGCGACATAAGTTTCGGCCCTCGCGGCGGATTTCTCGGGCCAGCACGATGAGCCTCGGGTCATCGATGAGCTGCTGCTCTTCAAGCAACGACTCCACCTCAATTAGATCGCCTGGCTCAACCTCAAAGACTCCTTCAACCAATGCCAGGTCGGCGCCTTTGCGAAGCATTGCTGCGTCTGCCCTGCCACCGAGCAACAGCTCGACCGCATCAATGATGATGGATTTGCCTGCCCCGGTCTCACCAGTAAGCACGGTGAATCCCGGTCGGAGATCAAGCTCCAGGGATTCAATGATGGCGAAATTAGAGATGCTCAGTTGGGTCAGCATCTAGATACGAATACCCTGCAGTCGATAGAACAAGGTCCCGATCATCAACGCTCCATAAGCCAGCGGCCAGAGCAAACCCGCCCCCGCACGGAGTAACAGGCCCGGGTCAAATCCCCCCGACCCAAAGATCATGAACAAGCCAAAGGGCGCGATGCGGATGAGTCCGTACATGAGCACGCCAATGCCTGCTCCTACCGCAGCTGCGATAGGCAAATTGCGACTGCGTCCGCCACGCATAGAGATGCGAACCAGCTCTGCGATCCCGCCGCCGGCGACCGGGGCCAAAATAAGACCAAAAAAGCCGAGGAAACTGAGGATTCCGATCGCGAACACGGAAGCAACCGCCGATATCACCGCCGCTGCTCCTACCTGCAGGTTGCTGGCGGTCTCAAAGATCTCTTGCTGGCCGCGAACGCATTCGGTGCAGCGGTAGCCGACCGGCGTCTGCACGGCGCAGCTGACGCAGATCGGCTTGTTGCAGCGATTGCAACGCAGTCCGGTTACACGCCCCGGGTGGTTGGCACAAAACAGTGCCGCCTCGGTCACCGACCCTCGTTGGTTGTTGGATTTTGATGCATGCGGGAGGTCAGGTTACGGTAGAAGTAGTCCGGATCCTGGAGTCGCGCAAAATGTACAACGTTGTCAGCTGCCCGGACTTCGACACGATCCCGATCATGAAGAACAACTGGCTCGCCGCCATCCACACTAAGGATCGCCTGGTAATCGGTCCGCACTTCAACGCGCACCGAAGAGCCTTCATGCAGGACGATCGCCTTGTCCACGGAGAGGTGAGGGGCCACCGGCACAATCACGACGTTGCGAAGCTCTGGGGGAAGAATGGGGCCTCCCGCGGCCAGTGCATATGCGGTGGATCCGGTAGGAGTCGCCACGATGAGTCCATCTGCGATATAGGTGGTCAGGTACCGCTCATCAATCTCCGTCACTAAATCTACCGGTCGTACGAGCTCGCCTCTACCAATAAAACACTCGTTCAGGACTTCCCACGAGCCAAGTTCTTTATCGGCGCGCAAGTGATCCGCGCGGAGCATCATGCGCTCCTCCAACCAATAATCTCCAGCGGCTACTTTGCTGAGCGCTTGCTCCCAGTCCTGCTTCCGCACTTCGGTCAGGAATCCAAATCGACCTAGATTGATTCCGAGGATTGGGATTCGTAGCGGTGCACACAAGTGCCCCACCCTGAGCATGGTTCCATCTCCGCCCAGCGCGATGCAAAGATCTACCGGCTCCTGCGTTATCTGATCGCGAACCTGATCGTCGTTAAGTGGTCCCCAATACGCTTCGCCCTCAAGGTGATGAGCTATGGTTTTTGCCAGCTCAACCGCCTCTGGGATCTGCGGGTTGGCCAGCACAGCAAAGCGCTCGGGCGGCCGTGGCTTGGAGCTAGATTTGCTGGGGGAACTGCTCACTGGGATTCTTCGCTCAGCCGATCCTGCATCGCCTGCAGGGCGGTCTTTAGATCGTCCTGTCGCAGGCTTGTGGTGAGGTCTCCGCGCGTTCGCTCCACAATGCCACGCACCACATCCGTGAGTCTGCGCAGCTT
>CAYZXF010000455.1:0-2774 GCA_964482355.1 uncultured Anaerolineaceae bacterium
GGACCTCCAAGGAGATCCGCCAGATGCTGTTCACTTTGCGGCCGTTGATTCTGGAATCAGAGGGACTTAGAGCCGCCTTGAAAGATCTCTCCCGCAAGATCGATGAGATGCACGGCCAGACCGTTCACGTGGATGTCGACCCGCAAATTGAGAGTGCCATGGAGGTCGGCAAGCAAGGTGTCATTTTCTTCATCGTCGAAGAGGCTGTGAACAATGCCCGCAAGCATGCACGCGCGGAGAATATCTGGGTGCGGCTGAAGCCCGATGGGGAAATGGCGCTGCTGGAAATTGAAGACAATGGGGTTGGTTTTGATGTGGCCGAAGTTCAAGACAACTATGAGAAGCGCGGCAGTTTAGGAATGGTCAATCTTTACGAGCGGGCTGAAATGGTTCACGGCATCTTACGCTTCGAATCCACTCGCGGCCAAGGTACGAGGATTTCAGTGAAGATTCCTATGACCGTCGAGGCCGCCGAAGCCCTGCATCGTATCGGGGGCTAGGTCCAAGGGGCATCTGGTCCGAGCACGGCAGGCTATCTAAAACTCGAAGCTCGGCTACCCCAACTCGCGGCTGAGTTCTTCCATACCCTCGAAAACCCAATCTGGCTGTATGTCCGAGCTGTCGACCTGTTCTTGGGTAGTCACGCCAGTGAGAACCAGGGCAGTTGGCAGCCCAGCGCGCTTTCCTCCCAAAACATCTGTTTCCAATCGATCTCCGATGGCCACGGTGTGGCTAGCAGGCGTCTCCGTCCTTTGCAGTGCCTCGAGAAATAAGTGTGGCTCGGGCTTGCCAAAGATCGTGGCTTTGCGGCCTGTTGCAGTTTCAAGGGCGGCCAGAATGGCGCCGTTGCCAGGAGCAAGGCCTCGCTCGGTGGGAAATGACACATCAGGATTTGTTCCCAGGAAAAATGCGCCGCTCATCAGCGCGTAATTAGCCTCTGCGAGCTTCTCCCAGGTGAGCGACCAATCCATACCGACTACGACCGCGATCACATCGTCGCCCGATTCCATTACCCGATAGCCGGCTTCCTCCAGGGCGTGGCGAAGCGCTACATCCCCAAGGACATAGAGGCTGGAACCCGCCGGCACATGCTGTGCTAGAAAGCTGGCTGCGCCCACCGCGGCGGTGAGCACTTCATTCGGAAAAATTTCGACCCCAGCGTTCTCCATGCGGGATCGAACCTGCTCGAAGGTTTGCGTAGCGTTGTTCGTCGCAAGAACAAATGGGATCTGGCGTTCTCGAAGCAAGGAAAATGTAGATCGGATTCCGGGGAGCGGCTTTCCCCCGCGCCAGAGCACGCCATCCATATCGAAAATTAGGCCCTGAGCTTCGGAGAAGTGTTTCATCTAATGAAGCGGGGCGCTGGTATCAGCGCCCCGTAGGTTTCCGACGTCTGTTATTTTGCCTAGGCGGCATCTCGGAGATCGAGATCCACCTCGTCCGAGAGTTCTCTTCCATCTTCGCCCAATAGCTTCGGTTGTGCCTGTCCGGAGATCACGTGCTCATCGACCACCACTCCACGGACCTCTGGGCGAGAGGGGATCTCGTACATGATTTCCAGCAGTGAGTTCTCCAAAATCGATCGCAAGCCGCGCGCGCCAGTGTCCCGATCGAGGGCCATCTCTGCAGCGAGCTGCAAGGCATCCTCGGTGAATACCAGCTCGACCTGGTCCATCTCAAACAACTGCGTGTACTGCTTCACCAACGCGTTCTTGGGCTGCGTGAGGATCTTTCGAAGCGATTTGACATCCAGCGGATCCACGCTGACCGCCACCGGCAATCGACCGACCAATTCGGGAATCATTCCGAAGTGCATAAGGTCGTCTGGCTCGATTCGCCGCAGGAGCTCTGCTTCGTCGAAATCTAAAGCCTCCCGTTCTTCGACGGTGCCAGGAAAACCGACCCTGCCGCGGGTTCCAACTCGCTCGGAGATGATGTCCGGCAGGCTGTCAAAGGTTCCGCCACAAATGAACAGCACGTTGGTGGTGTTGATCTGAATGAACTCCTGATGCGGGTGCTTCCGCCCGCCTTGAGGGGGCACATTGACATCCGCGCCCTCGATAATCTTAAGCAGCGCCTGCTGGACGCCTTCGCCGGAAACGTCGCGAGTGATGCTGGGGTTGTCGCCCGACTTGCGGGCGGTCTTGTCCAGCTCATCGATGTAAACGATGCCGCGCTCGGCGCGCTGCATATCGAAGTCGGCGGCCTGCAGCAGTCGAAGCAGGATATTTTCAACATCCTCCCCAACGTAGCCGGCCTCTGTCAGAGCGGTTGCATCGGCTATGCAGAAAGGAACATCCAGAACCCGGGCAAGCGTCTGGGCGAGCAGCGTTTTGCCTACGCCCGTCGGGCCGACCAGCAGGATGTTGGATTTCTCGAGTTCGATATCCCCGCGTTTTCGACTGCCGATGCGTTTGTAGTGGTTGTAAACCGCGACCGATAGGACTCGTTTTGCATGATCCTGACCCACGACATATTCGTCAAGTCGGGCGCGTATTTGTTGGGGCGACAGGTAGGCCTTACCAACCTGCGTCAGCCTTACCGCGGAGCCGCGGCCAGTGTCCCCATGCAGAATGTCCCCGCAGAGATCTACACACTCATTGCAGATGTAGACCCCATCCGGGCCTGAAATCAGGCGCTGGACTTCATCTTCGGGGCGGCTGCAGAAGGAGCAATGCCGCGATCGATCGTCCGCTTCGCTCATGCCTGGTTAGTTTGCTACCTTTTCCTTTGCTTTTCCGTCTTCCGATTCGTCTTTTTCTGAGGGTTCTAGC
>CAYZXF010000456.1:0-2098 GCA_964482355.1 uncultured Anaerolineaceae bacterium
TGCATGTGCATCAGAAGGTCTATCTTCCGACCTATGGCGTGTTCGATGAAGGCCGTTTCTTTGCCTGGGGCGACTCCATTCGGGCATTTGACACCCCGCTTGGCCGATTAGGGGTGCTCATCTGCGAGGATTTTTGGCATGCGTCGCCGCCCTATCTGCTGTGGCTGGACGGCGCGGATCTGTTGCTGTTCATGTCCGCCTCGCCGGGCCGTGGGCTCGACACTGAGGGTGCGCTCGAATCTGCCCGCTGGGTGGAGCACGTAGCGCAGGCCTATGCCAGCCTGTTCACCACGTTCGTAACGAACGTAGGAAGGGTTGGCTTTGAGGACGGCCTGGGATTTTGGGGTGGTTCGGTGGTGTTTGATCCCCATGGAGAACTTGTGGCACGCGGACCGTATCACGAGGAGAGCTTATTTATGGCAGATCTGGATCATCGCCAGCTGCACCGCGCGCGTACCCGACTTCCATTGCTACGCGATGAGCGAACCGAGCTGGTCCATCGCGAATTGATGCGCATTCGGCACTCGCGATTTCGCAGCCCAGGGAAGCATTCCGAATGACACAAGAAGAGATTAAATTAGATATCAACCCGGCCCTCGCCAGAAAAATCCTCACGGGATTCATACGCAGCGAAACCACCCGGGCTGGGTTTGACCGCGCCGTAGTCGGACTGTCCGGTGGGGTCGATTCGGCCCTAACATGTACGCTGGCTGCCGAGGCGCTGGGTAAAGAAAATGTCCTGGCAGTACGCATGCCGTACGCGACTTCCTCACCCGAGTCGCTCGAGCACGCGGAAATGGTGATTAAATTGATCGGCGTTCAAGACGTGACGCTGCCCATTACAGATGCGGCGAACGAGCTGCTGGACGGCATACCGGAGGATCAGCAGGTGCGCCGCGGGAACATCATGGCCCGCATGCGGATGATCGTGTTATTTGACCAATCGGCCGATTTTGGCGGATTGGTGATCGGTACGGGAAACAAAACCGAACTACTGCTCGGGTACACCACTCAATTCGGAGACGCAGCCTCCGCCATCAACCCCCTGGGGGATCTATATAAAACCCAGGTGTGGCAGCTTGCAGCTGAACTGGGCATTCCTGAAGTGATCCTGAAGAAGGCCCCGTCGGCTGACCTTTGGATCGGGCAAACCGATGAAGGTGAGTTGGGCTTTACCTACGAACAGGTCGACCGACTGCTGTATCTTTTGGTGGACCGGCGCCACTCCCCCGAGGATTGTGTTGAGGCCGGGTTTGATCGCAAATTTGTCGAAGCCGTCGTAGAGCTTGTGCAGCGAAATCACTTCAAACGTGTAATGCCCCCTATCGCCAAGCTCAGCAATCGAACCATCGGATACGACTTCCTCTACATGCGCGATTGGGGGACCTGATTTCCGACAACCAACAACCCGAAGATCGGCAGGCGCACCGGGAAGCGATCTTCGAAATTGTTCAGCAAATACCAGAAGGGCGCGTGATGACCTACGGCGGAGTCGCGTCCTTGATCCCGCCACCTGCGGGCATCGATTTTCCAGCTTATTCACGCATCAGAGCGCGCTGGGTGGGATACGCACTCAAGCGATGCCCGGAGCACCTGCCCTGGCACCGTGTAGTCAACGCTCAGGGGAGTATCAGCTCACGCCACGGGTTGGGTCCCGCGCTGCAGCGCACTCTGCTCGAAGATGAAGGGGTTGCCTTCGACCAGCATGGCAGGCTCGATCTTGATGCGCTCTGTTGGGAGCCGGAGCCCCAACCAACTTCCTAGGACAAAGTTTGGAAAAATTATTAGAGATCGATCGCCGGTGGTCGGCACGAATCAGTTTCTCGAATCGGCCACCGGCCGTTCGCAGTATCGGTGCGTTGTTTGCACACTCTGGTGATTCCTGGTTTTGGGGCGCGGGGCTGGTGGCTGTTTGGCTCCTGGGAGATGCCTTCTGGAAAGAGTGGGCGCTTGTCTTATTTATCGGAATCTTTATAACGGCCACGATCGTCATCGCGTTGAAATTTCTGATCCGCAGGCAGCGACCGGAAGGTGAATGGGGATCGATCTACCGGCGCACCGATCCACATTCCTTCCCTTCCGGCCACGCGGCAAGGGC
>CAYZXF010000457.1:0-2181 GCA_964482355.1 uncultured Anaerolineaceae bacterium
AGAAACAGAAAGCGGAAGCGCGGAGACCTATCAAGTTTTTCTGAAACAAACGCAGAACGGTTCTCATGGGAATGTTGGCTCCGTTGAGGCAGTTTCGCCCTCGCATGCTCTTGCCTTGGCGGTCAGCGTATACGGGAACCAGGGCGGCATCGTGTGGTGGGTAGTGCCCGATGCATCGATTGCTCGAACCGCGGTCGATGAAATCGACAGCCTCTTTCAGCCTGCCGCAAGCAAGCACTACCGAAGCCAGTCCTTCTATCACACCGTGACCTTGATGAGGCGTATTCGCGAAAAGAAGGAACTCAACGAGTGAACCCGTCTCAGAAAGCGGTGCTAGCAGAGTATTTGATTGGCCTCGGTGATGACGAGCTGATTCTGGCTCACCGCGATTCCGAGTGGGCGGGTCATGCACCCATCCTGGAAGAAGATATTGCTTTTGCCAACATCGCACTGGATGAAATGGGCCATGCAGCGGCCTGGTACCGGCTAGCAGGCGAACTGCGTGACCAGTCAGTCGAGACCTACCCGGATGAGTTGATTTTTGCCAGAACGCCAGACGAGTTCCGCAATATCCAAATGGTGGAATTACCCAATGGGGACTGGGCGTTCAGCCTGATGCGCCAATACTTGTTCGACAGCCTGGAGTCGGTCCGCTTGAACGTGCTGGCTGAAAGCGAGTGGGAGCCGCTGGCCGATACTGCGGTAAAGATTCGGCCGGAGGAGCTCTATCATTTGCGCCACACTCGAACATGGGTTCGGCGCCTGGGCCTGGGTACCGAAGAAAGCAACCAGCGCATGCAGAAAGCGCTGGTTGAGCTGTACCCATATGCCCTTCAATCTTTCACAACATCCAATCAGGGAATCCCGGAAGGTGAGATTCTGCAGCAGAAATGGGAAGCGGAAATCCGTCCAGTACTGGCAGACTCGAATTTGGAAGCTCCTGAGGATGAAAACTCAGCGGTGCAGAGCAGAGAAGTGCATACCTCCTATCTCTTCGAGCTCGTTGAGGAGATGCAGGTGGTCGCACGTGCAGACATCGAGGCTCAATGGTGAGAAGGATGAATTCGAGTCAATTTACATCCGGCGGCGTAGGCCTCCAGCTCATCGAGGACTCAGGATGATCGAAACCTCATTGGACCAAGTGTGGGAAGCCCTGGAAGATGTCAAAGACCCTGAGATTCCGACCGTCTCGGTTGTTGAGCTAGGGCTCATCCGTCAGGTGGGGTTCGATGGATCCAAATTGCTGGTAACTATGGCCGCGACCTTCGTCGGCTGCCCTGCGCTGGATGTGATGAAATCCGCCGTTCAGGAACGGCTGCTTGCAATCGGGATTGATCAGGTTGAGGTGAAGATCGTGCTCCGACCCCCATGGATCTCGGACTGGATCACCAGCGAAGGCCGTAAAAAGCTTAAACTGGTAGGCTTGGCCCCGCCGCCGAAGCACGGGGGAAATCTTGAGCACTTCATCGACGCTTCTGCACCGTGCCCCTACTGTGATTCCGTGAATACCGAACTCAAGAACAGCTTCGGATCGTCGCTTTGCCGGGCTATCTACTTCTGCAACAACTGTACGCAGCCATTCGAGCAATTTAAGCCGATCTGACGCCCCTCCAGCGTAAGCGGACCAAATTCCTCCTATAAATTAGGGTTGATTTCATATATATTGTGGATTCGCACACGCCGGTGTGATTGGTGCCGCGCGCCATTATTGAGCCGGGGTGCGTAGCAGGGCTGCAAAGCCCACGAGAAATCTGAATGGATGATTTGAAGGGAAAGACATTAGGGCGATACAAACTCCTGGAGGATATTGGCCAGGGGGGGATGTCGACGGTTTACAAGGCCCGCGACCTCGATAAGAAGGCAGAGGTGGCGGTCAAGGTGCTTACCCCGTACGTGGCCCAAGAGCCAAAATTTAGAGCGCGTTTTGATCGCGAAATTCGTCTGCTGAAAAATCTCGAACACGACAATATCGTGCCGGTCTTGAATTACGGGGAAGACGAGGGCATCACCTACGTCGTGATGCCTTACTACTCCGGCGGTACGCTTCAGGACCGCGTCGACAATGGCGGTCTGGGCCTCGATGAGGTTGGGCGTTTCATGAAAGAGCTCACAAACGCGCTCCAGTATGCGCACGATCAGGGAATAGTTCATAGGGACATCAAGCCATCCAATATTCTGCTC
>CAYZXF010000458.1:0-8333 GCA_964482355.1 uncultured Anaerolineaceae bacterium
TTTTGAGATCTACAGGCTGCCCCATTGCATCCGGACGGAAAATGGGATGCCGTTCGCCTCGAACGCGCTGGCGCGCCTTTCGCAGCTGTCGGTGTGGTTCATCAAGCTGGGCATCTACCCCGAGCTGATCGAGCCGGGGAAGCCGCACCAAAATGGGTGCATGAACGGATGCACCGGACGCTCAAGCAGGAAGACTACATGGGGTTAGAGGAGGTGGATGATAGAGTGCACGACCTGTATTTCTGTTTTTTTCAGATCGGTCGCTATGAGCTGAAGACCAATAAGATCTATGATATTGATTCGAAGGTGGGGTAAGCCGCAGGCGGGTGGACCTGGCGAGCCGAGTGTCACCTATGTCTTGAGACTAAAGTTTTGCCGATGTGTTGAGACGGTACCACTTTTCCGTCTAACAACTTGCTAGAGTGAACCGGGCGCGCCGGGCTGCATATTTCTTTATGATGGTGTGGTCATGAAACCGCGTACATTTCGCTTACCGTTTGGCACATCAGCCAACTGTGGGATGCGTTGACTCAACCATTGCCTAGCAGTAATCCAATTACTTTTGCACAACCCCCATTGACGCGGTGGGGCTCAATCCAGGCTGTCATCGCGGCCAGCCCGGATTCGCGTGAGGTTGAGCTTGCTTTGTCCAAAATACCATGTGGATGATTGATTACACTGAACGCGCACAGGCTGGATGTGGTTTTTGGCTCTTGTGGGCGCTAGCCAGCACCGCGGGGCTTGCGTTGGGTTTTTCGGTGTCCTTTGCCGCGCTCGAGACCTTAGGCAAGGCCATGGCAAACGCCATGGCTGTTGCTGTGGTCGGCGCTGGGATTGGGGCTTCGGTCGGGACAGCACAATGGCTAGTTCTGCGGCGGCAGGTCTCTCGGGCAGGCTGGTGGGCGTTAGCCAGTGCCGTGGGCCTCGCTGTGGGCTTTGCAGTGGCCTTTGCCGTGGTCGAGGCTACGGATGAGAGCGAGGCGGTGGGTTTTGCTGTAGCCGGGATGGTGGGCGGGGCTTCGGTCGGGACAGCACAATGGATTATTCTTCGGCGCAAGGTCTCTCGGGCAGGCTGGTGGGCGTTGGCCAGCACTGTGTCGCTTGCGCTGGCCTTTGTCGTGGTCGAGGCTGTACCCTATGCGAGAACCCTTACCGTGGCCGGGGCGGCGGGCGGCGCCGTGTATGGGGTAATAACAGGCGATGTCCTGATCTTGCTGTTGCGGCAACCCACCTCAGATAAATTAGGTCCATCACAAGCCACCAATTGACAACCCCGGAACAGATGCGGCTACCTGCCAAGATTACCTGTCGCGTTTGCCAGTGTGAGTTAGATTTAATGGCGAAATCAATCTAATTTGCGGCATCTAATGACACGAGTTGGAACCCGAATCAGCAAACGTATTAAATATGCTGGGAACTGGTATGAATTCCCAATGGTAGCTATTTGACGAGAGAGTCAGTTTGAGGACGCCGAAAGTGTTTATGTTTATCAATTCGCTGTTTGGTGCAATTTGGATTTCATCGGCTAGATTTTTGCCACCAGTGCCAACAACAAACTCTCGAATTCCCCGGACTGGGTCTGGTCTGCCACTGGGATCTTGCGGGGCGAACCGCTCATAGAAATGGTCATGCCCATTCAACACAATTTCTGCGCCAAAATCATATAGCGCCTGCCACAGCGGCTTTATGCTTGAGAGGCCTCCTCGGTCGCGCGACGTAAAAAGCGGGTGGTGGAAGTACGCGGCAGTGCAAAAACTTGGATGAGCAGCCAAATCCCTTCGCAACCATTCTTCTTGAGCCGACCCTGAACTGCAGCCACCGACCTCCGAGCAATTGCTGTTGAGAACCACAATATGCCAATCGCCAAGATCAAAGCTGTAATAGCCTTCGCCCGGGCTGCCAGCTGCGTCCCCAAAATACTCAAAGTATCCTGCAGCGCCTGGGGTCAAATACTCGTGATTGCCGACAGACGGGCGAGTATTTTCTTTAAACCTGCCCCAAGTGGGCTCGTAGCAGTCCTTGAATTGAGAGTGCGAGCCCGATTCATACACATTGTCTCCAATTGTGAACACCACTACCGGTGCCTGTGGAGAGAATGCCGCCTCTACAAGAGTGGCCGTCGCTTCGTCATTTCGGCTCTCACACCAAGCTATATCGCCTGCGCCGATTAATATTGGATCTAGGCTGGCCGCTGCCTCCGCATTAGGTTCGATCCTAAAACTGGTTGAACAAGCGGCAATCGCAATTAAGCTTGCAACACTGGCGGCTTTTAATATGGCCCAGTGTTGCAGCCCGAACTTCCATCTGTGGATTGTTACTCCTTCTTTTCTCTTGTTTGATCTTCTAATCATTCAGAAGTGCCGCATGGCGAGCGCCGACGATATTAGGTTAGATTTATTCGATGGCTTAGAGCAAATCAAGACTAGCCGGTAGACAAAGTGGTCAGTTCGACCCTGAAGTCTACATAGATCAAGAGGTCACGATAGTACGGTGGCGTGAACGCTTCCGAGGAACGATTCTCTTCCGGCTTATTTACATCACGCCAATTTGGAAAGTGTTCTAAATTGAAAAGGCTCCGGGATATGGTGCCTCCCAGAGTCCAATCAACTAATGCTCTACCGTAGCTCAAAATCCTCAGGCTAGACTGGCCTCCATCGTGATCTCGACCGCTTCCAGGGCACGTGAAATGGGGCAGTTTTTTTTGGCACTCTCAGCTTGCTCCTGAAATGCCTGCTCGTCAATTCCTGCTACCTGGGCTTTTGTTATCAGGTGAATCTTAGTAACGGTCCATCCAGCCTCAAGCTTATCAATGTGGACCTCAGCGGTGGTTTGCACCGAATCAGGGGCATGGCCTGCGGCGCTTAGCCCAGAAGACAGCGCCATAGAGAAGCACCCGGCATGGGCCGCACCCAAGATTTCCTCAGGATTCGTCCCATCTCCATCTTCGAATCGAGAAGGTACCGAGAAGGAACCTTCGTAATCTGCGAACTTCATGAGCCCATGACCCTCTTGGATGCTCCCGTGCCACGTGGCAGAAGCATGTCTAACTGGCATACCCATCTCCTTCCGGAGAGCTAGCTCGCGAATCCGGCAGCACCTTCGCGATAACTGTCTCCAGTTCCTCAATCGTAACAGGTTTAGATACGAAACCGTTGGCACCTAACTGCATGGCCTGATTGACACGTACATCGGAGGCCTCAGTGGAAAGCATTATGATTCGCAGACCCTGCAATTCCTTGCGCATTCCGATAAATTCCAAGAAATCCATGCCGGTCACCTCCGGCATATTGATATCGAGCATAATGAGGTCAGGGCGCTGTCCAGCAAGCAGCGCCTGAGCTGCTTGACGCGCGTCCCGCCAGGTTTTTACTTCGAAATCAATCAACTCGAGCATCAGCCGTATCGCGTGGGCCATTTCATCGTCGTCGTCAATGATCCAGGCTGCTCTCATTGGGTCCACTCTATGTTACTTTCGACCGAAGGTCGATCAGGCAATTTCGGCCTTGACTCGCTCCGCCAGATCCCGATTAATGCCGGGAACGGTCTCGATCTCTTCTACTTCCGCAGAACGAATTCCATCCAGATCGCCGAAGGTCTGCAGGAGTGCCTTTCGGCGCGCAGGGCCGATTCCCTGAATCGTATCGAGCTTCGACGCGATCCCACTCCGCCTGCGCTGCGTCCGATGGTGGCTGAGAGCAAACCGGTGCGCCTCGTCACGTACCCTCTGGACCAGGAACAGCGCCTGGGAATTCCGCGGCAGGATGATGGGATCCCGTTTCTTGAGCCTAAATAATTCCTCGTGCCGCTTGGCCAGGCCCACGATGGGGACCTTTTGCTCCAAGCCGAAGGATTTCAAAACGTCGGCCGCTCTACTGAGCTGGCCTTTGCCCCCATCGATGAGGATCAAATCGGGTAGGATGCCGAACGCCCGATCCAGCTTCGCTCCCGGACTCTTCGCCGTCTCTTGAGCCAACGCCCAGCGGCTCAACCGCCGATTCAATAACTCCTCCATGCTCGCGAAGTCATCCTGGCCTTGAACAGACTTGATCGTGAATTTGCGATAGAGCGATTTACTCGGCGAACCACGTTCGAACACAACCATAGACCCCGCTGCAGCGGTGCCCTGTAGATTTGAAATGTCGTACCCCTCAATCCGGTTGGGTGGCTCATCCAGCTTCAGGACCTCCTGCAATTCGGAGAGCGCAAGCACATGCTTACTCCGGTCGGCCTCCCACCGGGCCTTGAGCATTATCAGCGTCTCGGCCGCATTGTCGGCCGCCATCTCAACCAGTTCTCTCTTCAGCCCTCGTCGCGGGACGGTAATCTTGACTTTGCGATCCGCGCTCCGGCGATTTAGCCAGCTTTCAATAATCGCGGCTTCCTCTATTTCCAATGGAAGAAGCAGTCGCTGTGGCAAAGTAGCTGAATTTGCGTAAAACTGCTTTACGAAGGCACGCACGACTTCTTCGTCGTCGGCCTCACTTGTCCCGTCCAGGACAAAATACTCTCGTCCGATCATCTTTCCACGGCGGATAAAAAACACCTGCACACAGGCGTTTCGCTCGTCCCGTGCAAAGGCAATCACATCCGAATCCAGCCGATCGTTAGAAACTACTTTTTGGCCTTCCACTACCTTTTCGATCGCCGTGAGCTGATCGCGGATGGCAGCCGCTCGCTCGTAATCCATGCTGGCAGAAGCGCGCTCCATGTCTTGCTCCAGCCGTTCGAGGATAGGGTCGGTATGCCCCTCCAGAAAACGGCATAAATCCGCGATCATCGCACGATAACCCGACTGTCCAATGACACCGATGCAGGGAGCGAGGCAGAGCTTGATGTCGTGATACAGACAGGCTCGCAAGTCTTCGCCGGTGATCACACGATCGCAGGTTAGATAAGGAAAGATTTTTCGCAGTACATCCAGAGTCTGGTGCACGGCCCATACGCTTGTATATGGCCCGTAGTAACGGCTGCCATCGTTAACCACGCGGCGGGTCATGGTGACCTTCGGAAAAGGATCCCCCCAATGCACTCGGACGTAGGGATAGCGTTTGTCGTCCTTGAGCCGCACGTTGTACTTCGGCTTGTGCTGCTTGATCAGGTTCATCTCGAGAATCAGGGCCTCGAGCTCCGAATCAACGACGATCCACTCGATATCCGCAATGCGCGCCACGAGATGCTTGGTTCTTTTCTCGTGAGCGGCTGAAGCGTGGAAATAGGAGCGAACGCGGCTGCGGAGATTCACCGCCTTGCCTACATAGATCACCCGGCCTGCCTTGTCTTTCATGAGATAGCAGCCGGGCTTGGCGGGGATCCCCTCAAGCATGACTTGAGGCATGTCGGCGCGATTGTAGCATAGGGCTCAAGGGTGATATTCTGCTCGGTATTGAACCCTGTATACTCATTCGCCAGACCATCAAGGGTAATTTTTTGACCGACTACACAAAGCGCAAGGGCCATATGACCGCCATTCAAAAGGCCGTGCTGGTAGCAGCGGATGCATCGAAAGCTGTACGCCGTCAATTGAGCTTGGATGGAGACGCCCTGCAGGTTGGAGAGCACCGCGTGCAGCTGGAGCCAGACGGGAAGATCTTCGTGATTGCTATTGGAAAGGCGGCGCCTTCGATGGCCTCGGCTACATCGGCCTTGCTGGGCAGGAAGGTCACAGAAGGCCTGGTTACCGAGCCTCAGTACCCTGGGATCGAGATGCGCGCCAAGAAAGTCAGGCTCTCGCGCGCTTTTCACACGACCCTCACAGAGCACCCGCTTCCCGGCCCGGGCAGCCTGGATGCTGGAGTATCCGCGGCCGCCTTATTGGGCGGAACTGACGAAAGGGACCTGGTACTGGTTTTGGTCTCCGGCGGAGCATCCGCCATGATCGAGCTGCCGATTCGCGGAGTTTCGATGGAAGAGTTAAGCGTCACAAACCAACTGCTGCTGGCGTCTGGAGCCCCTATCGATGAAATCAACCAGGTGCGGAGTGCACTTTCGCAGCTAAAGTCTGGCGGGCTGGCCCGTCTCGCGGCTCCAGCCCGGGTGGTTTCGCTCATTCTCTCGGACGTAGTTGGGGATCGCCTGAGCTCGATAGGCTCGGGGCCGACCGTAGTCCGCACCAGCCAGCCGGATCGAGCCATCGAGATTCTGGAACACTACCGGATCTGGGAGGCGGTTCCAAACACAATCCGCCATGCGCTTGAACGGCCCCGTTCAAAGCCAGCCTCGGCGCGGCGACCGATCAACATTATCGTCGGCTCCAATCGGATGGTCCTTGATGCCGCGGCCATAAAGGCGAAGGAGCTCGGTTACAGGCCCGAGATCCTGACCGCCAATATGATCGGTGAAGCGAGAGTTGCCGGATGGCGGCTCGCGTCTCAGCTGCAATCAGCCAAGCCTGGCGCCTGCTTGATCCTGGGCGGCGAGACCACCGTCAGGATCCGAGGCGAAGGTCTGGGAGGCCGTAATCAGGAACTCGCACTTGGAGCAGCCATGGCGCTGGAGGGCGAATCTGGGTACGCGTTGATGTCCCTGGCAACCGACGGCATCGATGGCCCTACGGACGCCGCCGGGGCGCGGCTCGATGACAAGAGTCTTCGACGGGCCAAGATATTGGGATTCTCTGCCGATGCCGCACTCGCACGAAACGATGCCTATCCCCTGCTTGAGGGGATCGGCGCGCTGATCAAGACCGGGCCCACGGGAACCAACTTGAATGATATCGCCCTCGGACTCAAATACCGCGGTTAGAATCCCGAGCCGGAGGACCCATAATGCCCATAAGTTTTGGTACCGATGGCTGGCGGGGAGTCATATCAGACACCTTCACCTTTTACAACGTTCGTCTCATCAGCCAGGCGATTGCGGATGCAGTTGCTTCGGATGACTGGCTGAACGGCTCCCCGGCTCCCGATGAAAGGCGAGTGGTGGTCGGGTTCGATACACGCTTTCTTTCTGATCGGTTCGCAGTTGAAGCCGCCCGCGTTCTGGCTGGTAACGGAATCAAGGTGTATCTGACAAGCGCCGACGTTCCCACCCCGGCCGTCTCCTATGCCGTGCGGGATCTTAAAGCAGTTGCAGGCATCATGATCACCGCCTCACATAACGCACCGCGCTACAACGGCGTTAAGCTCAAGGCTGCCTACGGTGGCGCCGCCGCGCGGGAGCAGTGCCGTCGTGTCGAGTTCTACTTCAACGACAACGAATCACGCGGCCGTGGTCCGAATTTAATGGACTATGAGCAATCCAGGGAGCAAGGCCTAATCGAACGCTTCAATCCCACCACCAGCTACCACAATCATCTCCGCACCCTCATCGACTTCGATGCGATTGCAGAGAACCCCCAGCACGTCGCAGTGGACTCAATGTTTGGATCGGGTCGGGGTCAGATCAAAGGCATCCTCCAGGGAACTGGATGCGAAGTGATCGAGGTGCGCGGCGAGATGAATCCTGGGTTCGGGGGAATCCACCCTGAGCCAATCGCTCGCTACCTGGGAGCGCTGGCCGGTTCCATCGCGGCCGGTCATGGCCAGCTGGGCCTCGCTACGGATGGAGATGGGGATCGTATTGGCGCCATGGACGGGCGCGGCGAGTTCGTGGATCCGCACCGCCTGATGTCGTTGGCTTTGAAATATCTAGTAGAGCATCGCGGATGGAGCGGCAAGATTGTCAAGACCGTATCGACCACCCAGATGATCAATCGACTCGGCGAAAAGTATGGGCTGGAGGTCATTGAAACCCCAGTCGGATTCGATCACATTGCGGATTGGATGCTGCGCGAAGATGTACTGATCGGGGGCGAGGAATCGGGAGGCATCTCCTTCAAGGGGCACATCCCGGAAGGCGATGGGATCTTGATCGGCCTGCTGGTCCTGGAAATGGTCGCCGCTACAGAAACACCGCTGGAAAATCTGGTCGAAGAGCTCTTGAAGGACGTTGGACCCTCTCACTACGGCCGATTGGACCTGCGCCTGACTCGCCCAGTTCCCAAGAAGCAGCTAGCCACGCGGCTGGTTGACGGAGCTCCGAAGAGCATCGGAGACCTCAAAGTGGAGCGCGTTAGCGATCGAGACGGAGTCAAGTTCCATATGGACGATGATTCCTGGCTGTTGATCCGTCCTTCGGGAACGGAGCCTCTTCTCCGCGTTTATGCCGAAGCTCGAGAGCCGGGAGCGCTCGAGTCGTTGCTTGAATACGGACGAGAGGTCGCTCAGGCAGACTAGACTCTCTTCCCATTTCATTCCAATATAGGCCGCGTGCTATAATGCCGCGATCGCCCAAATATTATGCTAAAACGCCTACGCGACTTCATTTCGGGCGGTTCTCAGCCCCAAACCACAGCA
>CAYZXF010000459.1:0-5046 GCA_964482355.1 uncultured Anaerolineaceae bacterium
CCGCGCTTGACCTACCCATCGAACGCGTGAACTGCATGTTAGATGGTGACACTCACTGCACCTTCACGCTACAAGTTGCACAAACTCCGGAGGAACTGCCAGCATGACAGAAGACGCTGCCACGAGCTTGATCTGGGAAGCGGACTCAACGAATCCAGATCAGTCTGAACAGGTGCGCGAAGCGCTGCGCGGGGTAATGGATCCCGAAATCGGGCTGAGCGTGATCGAGTTGGGTCTGGTGCGAGATCTTTCTATCGATGATTCAAAACAAAATGTAAAGATGATCATGACCACTCCTTTCTGCCCCTACGGACCTGCGTTATTGGAGTCGACCCGTGCCAAGGCCGAAGAAGCAACCGGAAATACCACGACCATCGAGATGGCGATGGACCCGTGGGACCCGAGCATGATGGAAGAAGGCGTTGGCTCCGACTGGGGGCTTTTCTAGAAGCGGGTTGCGGTTACAAAGAGACTTGTTAAATAATAAACCGGGATGAGCGTGCTCATCCCGGTTTCGTTTTAATGCTATGCGGAGAGCGCCTTAGAGCTGCGCCTTCGCCGCTCCATGAGCCCAACAAGACCCAGCAGCGCAAGCAGAACACGAAGGACAAGACCCAGCGCACTCGCGATGAATATGACGACGGAGGCCAAAATCAGAATCAGCATCCAAGGCGAAAGCACTTGGCCGCCTCGGACAGTTACTAACCGTGCTCGCAGATCGCTGACAAACGAGGTGTTGGGCTCAATGGGAATGAGCGAATCTTCGAGCAGCTGCTCGATTTGCTTGCGATCTAATCTCTGTCGATTTGCACTCATCGGCTCATCTTCCTAGCTTAAATTGCTCCGCGCTCCATTTTCCATATTCTTGATCTGATCTCTCAACGAGTTCAGGGTCCGATGGTACAGGCTTTTAATTGCGCCTTCGGTCCGGCCCATGATCTGTCCAATCTCAGCATTTGAGAGCCGTTCAACGAATTTCAAAATCAGCAGCTGCTGTCGGTCGGGAGGCAGCTTGCGAACTACCACCAGTAAAATGCGGTTCTGCTCTTCAGCCACTGCTAGTGCTTCGGGGTGCGTAATCGCACCCGTGTCGGCAACATGGTCCTCAAGCGGCACCACCGGGCGCCGGCTGCGATCGCGATGCCAGTTCGCTACCAGGTTGTGCGCTATCCGGTACAACCAGGCCGAGAAGGGCACGCCCTGGTCTTGAAAATTAGCTACGTGCTGCAACGCCCGCTGGAACACGCGCGCCGTCAAGTCCTCGGCGTCCTGATAGTCGCCGGTGCGGTAGTAGATATAGCTATAAATGCGCGTAACGTGCCGATTGTAGAGTTCACCGAAGGCTTCCGAGTCGGAAGCAGCCCTGCGGACGAGCTCCATCTCATCGCCTTCGCGGGGCGTCACTCGGTCACCCGGCAGAGCCCTGCGCTTCCTTAAAAGAAACCCCAATCATCACAACTCGTTGCCCTGAATTAATAGCCTTTCGGTCCTCCTGGTGTTGCAGGGTTGCGAGCAAATCACGACCTTTTTGCCCTTTGAGCGCGATGCCGGCACGAATCCCTCGCTCTTTTCTAGCGGCGCGCGCAGTATAGCACAGCGGTTATACTGCGAGACCCTGCCACGGAACGCACCTCGCACATGCAAACCATTGTCTCATTGGACATTGAAACCACCGGTCTCGACCCTATAACCGACGCCATCATTGAGATTGGCGCCGTTCGCTTTCGCAATTCACGGCAGGAAGGCGAGTGGAGTCGGCTCGTCAACCCTGGCCGGCCGCTCTCCCGATTCATCACTCAATTGACCGGAATCACCGACGATATGCTCTCCGGAGCCCCAAGAATCAACGAGGTGCTTCAATCGCTTGAGGAGTTTGTGGGCGATAAGCCAATTGTGGGACATCGAATCGAGTTTGACCTGAGTTTTCTTCGGCGGAAAGGGCTCTTTAAGTCCAACCAGCCACTCGATACCTACGATCTGGCGGCGGTCGTATTGCCGGACGCCGGGCGCTATGGCCTAGGTTCGCTGGCAAGCCTACTGAAGGTCCCGCTGGCGAACGCCCACCGCGCTTTGGATGATGCTAAGACCACGATGCAAGTCTTCCAGCGTCTTTACGAAAACCTGCTTGAGCTGCCCTACCCGCTCTTGAAAGTGCTGAGCGAGATGGCGGAGCCGATCGATTGGGGAGCCGGCTGGGTGTTTGAGGCCGCGCTTGACGAGCGCACGGAAGCTGGCGACGTCGAACCGGAGGATGGTCGACTAGAGTTCGCCTCATTTTCCTCTCCGCCGAGTACTGATGGCGTGCTGACTCCGCTGGACGAGCCTTCGGATCTAGATATTGAAGAACTTGCCGCGCTAGTGGAGCCAGGAGGGGAGCTCTCAAAAGCAATCGAAGGTTACGAGCACCGAACAGAGCAGGTCCAAATGCTCAAAGCCGTAAGCGAGGCGCTTTCCGAGAGCCGTCATCTGCTGGTAGAAGCTGGCACCGGGACCGGAAAATCAATGGCCTATCTGATTCCCGGCCTCGAGTGGGCTGCGGCGACGGGCAACCGAGTGGTTGTATCCACAAACACCATCAACCTGCAGGATCAATTGGTTTACAAAGACGTGCCGGATTTGAAGGATGCGCTGGACAAGGATTACAAGGTGGCTGTGCTCAAGGGTCGGCGAAATTACCTTTGTCCGCGGCGGTTGTCCGCCATGGCCCGATTGGGACCCCGTTCCCCCGAAGAAGCGCGTGTATTGGCCAAGGTCTTGGTCTGGTTGGTAAGCGGCGGAACCGGTGATGTGAACGAGATCAACATTCGGGGTCCGGTTGAAGCCGGAATCTGGTCAAGGCTGTCGTCAGATTACGAAGACTGCAGTTTGGAAGCCTGTTACCAGCATACTGGCGGAACCTGCCCATATTATCGATCCCGTAAGGAGGCCGAAGGCGCGCATGTGGTGATCGTCAATCATGCGTTGCTGCTAGCGGACATCGCAACCGGCAACCGTGTGATCCCGGATTACGAGTATCTAATCATCGACGAGGGCCATCATTTGGAGTCGGCCACCACGCGTGGGCTTCGTTTTGATGTCACAGAAGCCGATCTCAATCGAGTGCTGCGAGAGCTGTCAGGATCACCGATCCAACGCCTGCTGAAGATAGCCAAGGAACTCCTGGCTCCAGACCCGTATGCGCAGCTGCAGACGCTTGCGAGCGCCCTAACAACCTCCGCGCGGGAAGCCCAACCGCTCACCGCTCGCTTCTTCGATCAACTTCAGGAGTTCATGGATCGCCGGCGGGATGGGGAACCCCTTAGCCGGTACGGGCAGGAGGAGCGAATTCTTCCATCCACGCGCAGCCTGCCGATCTGGAGCGAAGTGGAGATCGGCTGGGATGAGCTGCGTAACCCATTAGCCAAAGTGCTGGATTCGCTTCAGACCATCGTGGCTGCATCCGAAGAGTTGAACGCGGGAACTTCGGAGCCCGCTCTGGGATTCGAACCTGGCACGCTCCAGCTATCAGAGGCGGGATTCTCCGAGGATTTGGCGGTGAGTTTACGCGCGCTGGCTGGTGATCTTGAAGAAATCATGACAAGCCTGGACGAATTGATTTTTCAAGCCGACCCGCAACGGATCTATTGGCTTCAACTGCGCGGGGAGCCGCGGCGCCTGTCCATGCACGCTGCCCCACTTGATGTCGGCCCCCTGGTCGAGAAGTTCCTGTGGCACGAAAAAGAGTCGGTGGTGGTCACTTCGGCCACGCTGACGACTGCGGGAGAGTTTGATTACCTCAGACGTCGGTTAAGCGCGGAGGATGCCGACGAACTGGCCGTGGGCTCGCCCTTCGACTTTGAGAGCTCGACCATGCTGTACCTTATCAATGACATGCCCGAGCCCCGCGAGCGCCGCGCCTACCAGGCCGCGGTCGAACGAGGACTCATTGCACTCTGCCGATCAACCGGCGGAAAAACGCTTGTCCTCTTCACCTCAAACGAGCAGCTCATGACGACTGCCAGGGCCATCACGGCTCCCCTCTCCAGCGACGGTATCGTCGTGCTTGAGCAGAGTGCAGGAGCTTCCCGTCACGCATTGCTCGAGAGCTTCCGATCGACCGAACAAGCTGTGCTGTTGGGTTCGAGGTCGTTTTGGGAAGGGGTTGATATTCCGGGCGATGCGCTGTCGGTGTTGGCAATCGTTCGGCTGCCGTTTGATCGCCCCACCGATCCGATCATCGCGGCCCGCGCTGAAACCTACGAAAATTCATTCAGCGAGTACTCGCTTCCGGAGGCTATTCTTCGGTTTCGGCAGGGTTTTGGCCGGCTGATCCGGACGCGCTCGGATCGTGGGGTGGTGGTCAGCTTCGACAGCCGCTTGCTCACGAAGAGCTACGGCAAAGCATTTATCAATTCGCTACCGAATGTGACCCAACGTATAGGACCCATGAGCGATCTGCCTGGCCAGGCCACGCGCTGGTTGGGGCTTTAGTCGCGCTATAATCTTTTCCGCCATGATTGATGTTAATGAACTTCGCGGGGGTGTCACCTTCGAGCTGGATGGGCAGATCTACAAAGTGATCGAATACTCTCATCACAAACCGGGGCGCGGCAAGGCTACCATCCGGGTCAAGATACGCGATCTTCGCAGCCGTGCGCTGGTGGAAAAGACTTTCAACTCTGGCGATCGCGTGCAGGACATTCGCCTTGACTACAAGATAGCGCAGTACCTCTATCGCGAAGGCGATCTACTGACCTTCATGGAAAATGAGACCTACGAACAGCCGACCATCAACTCTTCGGTTCTCGGGGATTCGGTCCAGTACTTGACTGAAGGACTCGAGGTTAAACTGACCTTCAATGGGTCTGAGCCGCTTGAGGTGGAACTTCCTACTGCGGTCGACCTCAAGGTCACCGAGTCGGAGATCGATGTCAAGGGCGACACCGCCACAGGTGCTACGAAGAGCGTCACTACGGAGACCGGCGTGAAAGTAAAGGTGCCCCTTTTCGTGGAGGCTGGCAACACCATTCGCGTGGATACCCGAAACGGGGAATACCTTACCCGCGT
>CAYZXF010000460.1:0-1960 GCA_964482355.1 uncultured Anaerolineaceae bacterium
AGATCATGCTTCCCCAGCTCAGCCGGAATTCGGTCCGACCCAGATACGAGAGCAGAGCCTCGATCATCACCGCACCGGTCGCGATGAACATCATGTTCACGATGATCACCGCCACCAAATTCGGGAGGACGTGCACGCGCAAGATGCGCCAGTTGCCGCCCCCCGACACTCGTCCTGATTCGACATAGCTGCTCGACTTCACGGACGACGCGTGCGATTTCATGACGAGCGCGAACGAGCCCAGCCCCGCAAAGACTCCGAATAATAAACCTACGTAGAGCCAGCTAAGTTCAAATAGGAATCCGACCACAAGCAGCACGATCGCAGGAGGCAGGAGAATGAATGCATCCGACATCGTCATGAGAACCGAATCGACCTTGCCACCATAGAATGCAGCTGCGGTGCCAACGGCCGTTCCGATCAACGTACCCACCACTGCCGCAACAATTCCCACGCCGAAGGATGTTCTGGAAGCAGCCGCTAGACGACTCAACACATCGCGGCCCGCGCCATCGGTACCTAACGGGTGCGTCAAGGAGGGCTTTGAAGGATGGGAAAAGATTTCCGCATCGTATCCGAGGACCGGATCATAAATGTCTGCTTCCCAGACCGTCGCCATCAGCAGCGGTTGGGTAAGGGCCAGCAGGCCAAAGAAGGCAATAATGGCGATTCCGATTACTCCGAGGGGTTTCCGGAAGAGAAGCAGCCACTCTCGGCGCCACGCGGCTATTCTCCGCCCGAAGTGACGAAGCCGGAGGCGAAGCAGGCCTCTCATGCCCGGCCGGTAGGCGATCTGGGGGTTGATCAATCCCTTTTCGCTCATAAGTTACATGGCCTCGGCAGGACTCACGATCTCCTCACTTTCAGACGATCCGAGGTCCCTGAGCCTTGGATCGAGCCGAGCGGTGGTCATATCCAGGATCACATGCGCGAGCAGTATGCCGATCCCCACCACCGATAGAATTCCCATCAACACTGGAAGGTCGTTGTCGTTTGCTGCCTGCACCAGCCGCTGCCCCATGCCGTCCCATCCAAAATACTGCTCAATTGCGAATGCACCGATGATCACGAAGGGTATATACACAACGAAGCGCGTTAACACTGGCAGCATGGCGACGCGCGCCACGTGTCGATCTCGAACCTCCGAATCTTTGATTCCGGTTGCACGTGCCAGGGGAATGTGATCCGATTCTTTGGTTTCCTGCATAGTGGTCCGCATGATCAACATCGTCTCACCGAAGGAAAGCAGGATCAGGGTGAGCATTGGGAGGGCAACATGCCTGAGCAAATCCAGCGCCAGGGGGCCAAGACCCGAAGCAACCCAAGGAATTACCGCCAGAATAAGTATGACTGCTCCGCCAATCACGCGCGCCAGCGCCCGATACCAGAGGCTTCGCGTCAGACGAAAGAGCACAAGAAACGTAATGACAATCAAGGTCCCGGTTATTAATACTCTGACGATCAATTGGTTTAGGGTAAGGTCAACGCCCAACCAGAGGATGGGGTTGATCAATTTTTCAGGAGGGAACCAACGAAGATTGACGGCGAACACGCTGATAGCGAGAAACGCAAGCCAAGGCGGAAAAGAAGTGTAAAAAGCAGCTCCCCCGAGGCTGCTGCCAGTATCGACCCACTTGCGTCGCTGCCAGGCGGCGCGCTTGCCCAGCCAGAGCCCCAACAGAAACCCGATAATTACTGAAGGTAAAAAGAGAAGCAGGGTTCTTGGAAGCTTGGTGGCGAGGATCTCCGTCACCTTCACCCCGGATTCGGCGGTTGATTCGCCCAGGTCCCCCCGAATGAAATTGCCCATCCAGGCGATGAACTGATTCACCACCGTCAGGTCGGGAGGACGCAACGCCGCCAATCCCTCTTCGTAAGAGACCGCTCCCTGAGTCGCGGATCCCTCGATGGGAGTGCCATCCGCAGCAAGTCCGGCCTCCTCCATTAATTCTTCGCCGGC
>CAYZXF010000461.1:0-2390 GCA_964482355.1 uncultured Anaerolineaceae bacterium
CGAGCTTCCTGAAGCAGTTGAGAATGACGGTCCCGCAAAGCTCGAATTTCCTCCGCAGATAGGTATTCTGCTAAATCCGAGCATAGCGACCCCGAATCCTCAAGCTGCGGCGAGAGCTTCTTCAAATGCTGGACCAGGGCCTCAGGAATGGTTTGGCCTGCAAAGTCCCAGATGACCGTCCGAAGCTTATATTCCTCATGAAAGCAAAGGCCATGATCGATCAACTGAATACGGCCATCGGGCAGGAGAGCCACATGACCCCCCTTGCGATCGGCGTTGTTGATCAGCGCGTCAAAGATCACTACTGATTGTAGGAGCTGCTTTTCAGCCTCCCGAATCGTGAAGTAGTTAAGCGTCGGCTCCATATTGAAATAAAGCTGAAGGGACCCACCGCCCTCCGGCCCGTCCTTCCGCAGGACAGTGGGTGGAACGAGATCCCATCCGAGAGCCTCGCTAACCAGGAACGCAGCCACCTCCCGCTGGGCAAGCGTGTTCGCCGGAAAATCCCACAGCGGCTGCTCTCCAATGGAAGGCTTATAAACCGCGGCTAGCGGGCCGTTTTCGGTACCTACCTCAACCAGGAAAGTGTAATTTGAGCCCCAGGCAAACTGCCCCTGGAGATTGATCTCACCCGTTTGAAGGGATTGCAATTCAGAGCTGGAACTCATACCGGTGGGAAAATTAAATCTTGTGCCCGTTGCTCTTAGGGCAGAAGTGGCCTTCAGGATCTTTTGGCTCGCCGCAGTTGCCGCAGATGGGACGGCCCCGGCTTGCCACCTCAAGACCCCAGCTGCACATCGCGCGCAGCTGTGACCGTGTGCACCAAAAGCGCACGACCTCGGAGCCCTCGTCTTCAGATTCGAGCTGACGCGCGACAAGAATCAGCCGGTCGCTTTCCTCATCGTAGCCGAGCCCGATCTGGCCGACGCGGAACATCGGATCAAGAGGCTGCTCCAACTCCATCTCACCGCTGTCGTATCCCGCTGAGGCCTCGGGAAGATCCGGCAAACGATTCTCCAGCTCGTCAAGGAACTCATCCAGGCCGATCGCAAGCGATTGGACTTGATGCTTCTCAACGATCAGCGAAATCAGACGACTCTCGTATCGGGCTTGAATGTAAAAAACGCGTTTTCCAGGAGGGCCAACCGCTCCTGTAGTAATTCGGTTGACTGGGTTGATCTCAATTTCCATGTTGAGGGGTGCTACGGGGACGGCGACTGAAGTATAGCATTCAGCCGAATCAGCCTGGCGGAGCCCTCCTTGAAAGACAATTCTGAGATCGAGCTAGGCTCGATTTCGAGCCGCTGAAACGAATCGATCGGCATACCGACATAATGCGCGATCGCTAGCTTGATCGGATCGGCGTGAGATACGCAGGCGATCGTGCCGGAATGATTGGAACGTATGGTTTCCAAGGTGTCAATAATGCGGGCTTGCGCCTCCAGGAACGATTCACCTTCTGGAAAGCGTGCCAGCGAGGGGGTGTGCTGGATCGTTGGCCACAACTTCCGCCGGCGAGCCGCTCGCAGGCTCAGCCCTTGCCAGCGGCCGATGTTGATTTCGCTAAGCCCTTCAATGGAGATAACCTCCAACCCCTGTGCAGCTGCTATAGGTTTGGCGGTCTCGGCCGCTCGTTCTAACGGACTCGAATATACCGCCTGCAATTTGCCGGGTTTGAGTCCGGCGGCGACCTGCTCAGCCTGCTCCCGGCCAACATCATTTAAATGCACTCCAGGGAGCCGTCCAGCCAATTTCTTCTGTGTTACGTAATCATTCTGGCCATGCCTGATGAGGTAGACGACTGTCATGAGGCGCTACGCGAATGGTGCCGTTTGAGAGCCTGAATTTCAGATTCAGAGAGATCTGGGACCTCCGTGAAATCCTCAAACTCCAACGCCTGGCGCTGGGCACGTCGCCATCGCTCGAGTCGTTCCGAGACCTCCTGCTCATACCCCACATCGGAGGGTGTATAAAAGTAGGTGCCGAGCATTTTGTCTGGCAGGTAACCCTGACCTATGAAATGTCCCTCGTGATCGTGGGGGTAGTCGTAATCGGCTCCATGTCCAAGTGCAGCTGCATCTCGATTTGAGTCCTTGAGATGATCTGGAACATCAACTATTCCACGCTCTTCAATTGACTTGTAGGCTTTGAAGTAGGCGCCTGCCGAGTTTGACTTTGGCGCAGTCGACAGATAGAGAGTGGCTTCTGCGAGCGGGTAGACCCCTTCCGGTAAGCCAATAAACTGGAATGCCTGCATTGCAGCCGAAGCCACCACCAGTCCCATCGGATCCGCCAGTCCAATATCTTCGGATGCCAAGATCAACAGCCTTCTGAGGATGAAGCGAGGGTCCTCGCCGGCGTACAGCATCTTAGCCAGCCAAAAGAGGGAG
>CAYZXF010000462.1:0-2051 GCA_964482355.1 uncultured Anaerolineaceae bacterium
GAGCGAGCTTCGAATGATGGTATACGGCAGGTCACTCTTGCGAATCGCGCCCTCGGCGAGCGCTTTCGCCCGCAGGGCTGGAAAGGCTGAGGAAGGCTCGGCGCCCAGGTGGCTGACGAAAACAATCCGGCTCACACCGGCCTGGCGGGCCGCTTCAACAAGCACACGTGTCCCTTCTACATCCACCGCCTGCAGCCCTGCCGCTAATCCGCCCCGCTCGGCCCCGGCCAGGTGCACGACGCTTTTGATTCCCACCATAGCCGCTCTCACGCCGCGTTTGTCCACCAAACTGCTGATAGCAGCTTCAACCGGGATACCTGATGGAAGTTCTGGAGATCGCCTGCTTGGCCTCATCAAAATCCGTACTTGATAATCAGATTGGGAGAGCTTACGAATGACGGCTCGGCCAAGAAAGCCAGTCCCGCCGGTTACGAGGACCAATGCTGTGAACCCGTTTGAGTTAACATAATCACGGTAGAAAGGTGGGTGCTTTCAAAAGGGCCCGAATTCTATCATAGGGGTCGTGCGCGCCCTTTGCAGGGTCAAAGTGTTATACTCCTCCGAATCCCGTTTTGGCGGGTGAGCCCTGTAGGAATGAGGTCCTGGGCCGTGAATTCAGGCCCGAAACTGGCTCATAACGCGTGATTACGGGAAGATCTACGCTTATTATTTGGAGGATTTAGTGGACCGTAAACGCGTTGTCATTACCGGACTCGGAACTCTCAGCCCACTCGGAAACACTGTAAAAGATACCTGGGAATCGCTTCTCGAGGGCCGTTCCGGGATCGGACCCATCACGCAGTTTGATGCCAGTGAATTCATCACCCGATTTGCGGGCGAGGTCAAGGGGTTTGATCCTGTATCAGATCTCGGCCATAGGCTGGCACGCCGGCTCGATCGCGTCACTCAAATGACGGTGGTAGCCACAAAGCAGGCACTGGATCATGCAAAGTACAAGATCACTGAGACAAATCGGGATCGCATCGGCGCCATCATAGGGACTGGAGTCGGTGGTATCAGTACGCTAATCGAACAGGTCAAGCGCTATCTGGAAAAAGGCCCCCGTTGGGTCAGCCCCTTTACCGTTCCCATGATAATTCCAGATGCGCCCGGCGGCCAGATCGCCATCTCATTCGGTATGCGCGGCCCGAATTATGCAGTAGTAACCGCATGTGCTTCCGGGACCAACGCCATCGGAGAGGCAATGGAGATCATTCGACGCGGCGACGCAGATGCCATGATCGCGGGCGGGTCCGAGGCAGGGATTGTACCCATAGCAATCGCTGGTTTCAACAAGATGGAAGCCATGTCGAAACGCAACGACGATCCGGAGCGAGCTTCTCGCCCCTTTGATCTCAACCGAGACGGATTTGTTCTGGGAGAGGGAAGCGCGCAGCTTCTGTTGGAATCGCTCGAGCACGCCAAGGAGCGCGGCGCAAAGATTCTGGCTGAAATCGTAGGCTACGGCTCATCCAACGACGCGCATCACATCACGGCGCCGGCCGAAGATGGCGCAGGTGCAGCAGCCTCCATGGAGCTTGCTCTAGAAGGCGCCGAGCTCGAAGTGGACGAGATCGACTACATCAACGCCCACGGCACGAGCACCAAGCTTAACGATCTGAGCGAGACGGCTGCCATCAAGACCGTCTTTGGAGAAACCGCTTACGACATCCCGATTTCTTCAACCAAGTCTATGACCGGCCACATGCTGGGAGCAGCAGGCGGCGTGGAAGCGGTTTTCTGTGTGAAGGCCTTGGAAGAAGGCATTATGCCGCCCACCATTAATTATGAAACCGCGGATCCGAACTGCGATCTTGACTATATTCCGAATGAAAAGCGGGAAAAAGAACTTAAGCATGTGATGTCCAACTCATTCGGTTTCGGGGGGCACAACGCTACCCTCATTTTCGCCCAGCCTGAGGACGATCAGAAAGTAATCTCATGACTCGCTACGCCCACATAACGGGCTGGGGGATGGCCGTTCCCGAGCGCGTTCTCACCAATCACGATCTGGAAGAAATGTTCGAAGACGCAGACGACGAATGGATCGT
>CAYZXF010000463.1:0-3017 GCA_964482355.1 uncultured Anaerolineaceae bacterium
CTCCCCTCGCTCGTAAGCGGTGGTGCCCAAGCCCAGCAGCGCTGCACATACGGTTGCGACGTCCTCTTCGGCTTTGGCCACGGCTTGAAAAAACTGATCGGCGTGATCCAGCCGGCCTAATCGCTGTGCCGCCCTTCCGGCATTGAGTTGCGTTTGGGACTGATCTCTCCCGGTTGCGATCGCCTGTGCCAGAAGTTGATCCGCCTCGACTAGAAGGCCGTTCGCTTCAAGATAGGGATAGAGGGCATTCGCGCCACGGACGAGCTCCGCGTCAAGGCTGTTCTCGCTCGCCAGACGCATAGCGGCCAGGATGTTCTGAATTTCCGGGTCCAGCGCAAGAAACTGCTCGGAATCCCGCTCGGTTAGCCCTATGAAGTGATCGACCATGGCTCCAGCCGGCGCGCGGCTGTCGGAACGCGTTTGGGCAAACTCGCTGATCGTGCGGTGCATCGCGTATCGTTCCCGACCACTAGGCTCCAGCAAACCCGCGTCGACAAGCCGATCTAACTCTTGCACCGACTCGCCGGATACCGCGATCGCCGCCTGCTCGTCGAAGGTGTTTGGCTTTGAGGGAAAGATGCTTAGCCGGCGCAATGCTGACCTCGTGGACGGCTCAAGTGCACCGTCGCTCAACGCGATGACCGCTTGGAGCGAGATCGGTTCGTCGTAAGGAATTCCAGCCTGCTGGTCGAGCGCTGATCGAGACCGCTCGAGAGAGAGTCGCTCGGCGGGATCAGCCAGTCGATCGAGAAAATTCGCCAGACGCCGCGGTTGATCGGAATACGCCGCGGTGCGCAGCGCGCCGCCGGCGATCACCAGAGCTTGCGGTAGGCCACCCACAGCTAAGACAAGCTCCCGCCACCTGTTCACTAATGCTTGCCTCGGGCTTGGAACGAAGCGTTCCAATAAGAGCATGCCATCGCGTTCATCGAGCTCGGGGACCCTAATCGACATTTCACCCGCCAGGCCGACCGCAATCTTCGGAGACCGCGTCGTGAAGAGAGTTGTGCAATTGGCGCCCCCGACTTCAAAGGAACGTGCCTCAACCTCGTCCCACACATCGTCAACAATCATCAGGATACGTTTCTCTCCAATCAAGGAGTGGAGTTGGCTGGCACGTGACTTTAGATCCGGAAGTTCACGAATTTCGGCGGCGTGCAGACCCATGGCGAGTTCCCAGAGATGAAATTGCACCGTGACATCCGGCGTCGGCCCGAGACTGGCCCAGAGAACTCCCGCGTCGAACTGTTCACGCAGCTCATGTCCAAGCTCGATCGCGAGGGCGGACTTACCGACTCCGGGTAATCCGTGGAGCGCCAGCCGGTCGGTGCTCAGCAGCTTCGTTCTTAGGCTGGCAAGTAATTCGCTGCGGCCAATCAACCCATGCGGTGGCCGGGGCGGCACCGAAAAGGGAGTCACGGCTGGTCGCGTGGTGAACTCAGCCGGCACCTCTGACTGCTCCTCCCATTCGCCGAGCAGTGCCAGCAATCGATCGAGCGCTGCGGCCTGCTCATGGTTGTAGGTACTGCGGGCGATGCCCATCTCACTTGCCAGATACTCGGGCGAACGACCCTGAATGTAGCTACCGGTGAGGATCTGGTACGGCCTCCATTTTTTCTCAAGCGGGTCTGGCAGGCCATCTTCCGGCTTCAACGTTTCTATCCCATCCTGAAGCACCTCCCTCAGGGCAATTCCAAATCCGACCCTTGTATCCCCATATCCTGATATGCGGCGCCTTGAATCAACGACTCGCAAACGGGCAAGCGGGCTTTTGCCCAATCCTTTCGATTGGTCCCAGGCACGAAGTGCTTTTCTGAGCGTCTTCCGATCCAGTGACATTTCGGCAGTTTTGCGGCAATTTCAGCCGCAACGGCCCTATAAACTGTTGCCGTACCTGATTAAAGGTGAGTGTTTATGTCAATGCAATCCCAAGTACAGGCTATGAGATCCCACACGGGGCACCTTCGATGATCGAGAGCCTCGCAATGCTGATCGCCTTCGGGGCGATCCTTGGCCTCGTAATTCTGGTTCACGAGCTCGGCCACTTCGCGGCGGCTCGCGCCGTGCGCGTAAGGATTAATGAGCTGGGAATCGGCCTTCCACCGCGATTGGCCCGGATCGGATCGTTGGCGGGTGCCGAGATCAGCTTGAATTGGATCCCCTTGGGAGGTTTCGTACGCCCGGCCGGAGAGTTTGATCCGTCGATATCCGATGGACTAGCGGCCAGCCCTCCGTTGGTTCGCGTCGCCATCTTGAGCGCCGGCAGCCTCGCCAATTTGCTGCTTTCCGTATCGCTCATGACCGCCGCGTTCATGCTGGGTTGGCCAGACCAAGTCGAAGTTATTTCAGTAGAAGCGGGTTCACCGGCCGCGGCCGCGGGTCTCTTGCCTGCTGACAGGATTCTAAAGGCAGGCGGCGAAACGGTGCGCGAAGCTGGCCAGCTTCGAGAGCTGTTGGAAGCCTCGGCAGGGGCTCCGGTTCTGCTCGAGATTGGGCGAGGAACACAAATTGTTGAAACCACCATTTGGCCCAGAATCGACCCGCCTGCAGGGCACGGACCTGCCGGCTTTACCTCTTCGGGAATACTCGTTCGATTTACCCCTCTATCGGCCTTTGCGCGTGCCACTGAGAAAGTTGTTGATCTGATCGCAGCCACAGTCCAGGTCACCGTCGACGCGATGACTCCTGGCGATAAGGACCAAGGAGTTCGCCTTGCAGGTCCCCTGGGGTTGAAGCAGGTCAGCGATCAGGCCGTGCAAAACGCATCGGATTGGAACGAGCCGTTTCCGGTGCTCTATCTTGCCGCCTGGCTGAGCCTGGCGGTCGCAATGACGAACCTGCTGCCGCTTCCTGCTCTGGACGGCGGTCGGATGCTGCTGGTCTTGCTGGAGGTGCTCCGGTCTCAACGCTTGGAGCCGAAGATCGAGAAACGGATTCACGCGTTGGGAATGGTGACGCTGTTGGTGCTCATGATCGCGCTCACTGCGCGGGATGTCATGGATCCACTGTTTTGATGG
>CAYZXF010000464.1:0-6729 GCA_964482355.1 uncultured Anaerolineaceae bacterium
TGCCGAGATTTTGGAGACCGGCGCCAACGATGTCTATATTGTTCGAGGGGATGACACTCGTGAAATATTGCTGCCGGCGATCAAGGACGTAATCCTAGAGGTTGATCTAGAGCGTGGGCAGATACTGGTCCAGCTGCCGGATGGGCTTGAGTAGCAGGCAAGAAGGCTCCACGATTTGGCCCGCTTGCTCGGCCTATACCAGCATGGTAGACTGTCCCGGTCTTCCCCAAGGTAGAAATTGGCCGAAAAAACTCGTTCGGATCACATGGTCGATCGTTTGCGGGATTTACAAAGTAGGACCCCAGACGTCGAGGCCTCTGCAATTGTCAGCGTAGACGGATTGATCATCGCTTCCTCTCTCCCAGGAGGGGTGGAGGAGGATCGAGTATCGGCGATGTCTGCTGCGATGCTCAGCCTCGGTGAAAGAATCGCCACCGAACTGGGCCGGGGATTTTTAGATGAAGTGTATATTCATGGCGAGGACGGATATGTGCTGCTCATGGCATCCGGGCGCGACGCCGTGCTCACCGTACTTGCCAGGCAGCAAGCAAAGCTCGGTCTCGTGCTGCTGGAAATGCGCAGGGCTGTAGGAGACTTGGAGGAACTAGTCGGATGAGAACTGGGCAGAGGCCCAAAACTTACTCGCGAACAACGGTGGGGAGGCTAACTTAGCCTCCCCACTGCCCATTTAAGGGGAGAGGTGATATGGAGAAATACGTATTTCTGACCGGAGGAGTGGTTAGCTCGGTAGGCAAGGGCGTTACCGCGGCCGCAATTGGCAAACTGCTCAAGGAACGCGGGCTTAAGGTCTCCATACAGAAACTGGACCCCTATATCAACGTGGATCCGGGGACGATGAGTCCGTACCAACACGGGGAGGTTTTCGTCCTGGACGATGGGTCAGAGACGGATCTGGATCTAGGCCATTACGAGCGATTTATCGATACAAGCTTGACCCGAGTCTGCAATCTGACCACCGGTCAGATCTACTCCAACGTCATTGCGCAGGAGCGGCGCGGAGATTTCCTGGGTGGCACCATACAGGTTATTCCGCACATCACCAACGAAATCAAGAATCGAATTCGCGAGGTCCATGAGGTGTCTGACGCCGACGTCGTAATCTGCGAGGTTGGCGGAACCGTGGGCGATATCGAATCACTCCCATTTCTTGAAGCCCTGCGGCAAATGCGCTCGGACGACGGGCGAGAAAACGTGATGTATGTGCATGTCACCTGGCTTCCCCATATTGGCGCGACGGATGAACTCAAAACCAAGCCCACTCAACACTCGGTTCGTGAGCTTCGAGGGATTGGCATCTCGCCGGATGTGATTATTGCTCGCTCAGATCACGCGGTCGGTGAGAACCTGCGGGAGAAGATTGCGCTCTTTTGTGACGTGGAGCTGAAAGGTGTCATCCCGCTCACAACCACCGGCAGCCTCTACGAAGTGCCTTTGCTGCTGGAAGGTGCCGGACTTGGGGAGCACCTCGTCAATCGCTTGAATCTCAGCCCAACTCGATCGCCGGATTGGTCGGAGTGGGAGCATCTGGCTGCACAGGAGCGGGAGGAGCGTCCCAAGATCCGCGTTGCCATCGTGGGAAAATACGTAGAGTTACAGGACGCGTACATGAGCGTTCGCGAAGCCATCCGGCATGCGTCATTGGCCAATGGTGTCGAGGCGGAAATCCTCTGGCTGCACTCCGCCGAATTGGAGAAACAACGGGGATGGGATGAACTCGAGCGAGCGGACGGCATCATCGTCCCCGGCGGATTTGGTTCGAGGGGTATTGAAGGAAAAATAGCAACGGCTCGCTATGCGCGTGAGAACCAGATACCGTATCTTGGGCTGTGTCTGGGAATGCAGGTGATGGTGATCGAATTTGGACGGCATGTGCTCGGAAGCGAAGACGCGAATTCCACCGAGTTTGACCGAAGCACCCCTCATCCGGTTATCGATCTGCTTCCAGAGCAGCGAGGAATCGGCGAGATGGGCGGCACCATGCGACTGGGACTCTACCCCTGTGAATTTGTGGAAGGTACGCTGGCACAAAGGACATATCAAAGCGCATCGGTTTCTGAACGCCATCGGCATCGCTATGAGTTCAACAATACCTACCGCGAAATTCTGGCTGAACATGGGATGGTTTATTCTGGTCTCTCGCCGGACGGGAAACTCGTCGAAGTCGCCGAGCTCAGCGATCATCCATTCATGATCGGAAGCCAATTCCACCCTGAGTTTCTGTCGCGGCCAAATCGGCCGCACCCGCTCTTTACAGGCTTCATCCAGGCCGTCACTCGACATCAGCAACATCAGAATGAGGAAGTTCCCGCCAGCTCTTCCGCAACAAGCTAGTCTATTAAATGAAAATCGCCCCCTCTAGCTGGAGGGGGCGATCTCTACACTCGAGAGTTGGTTAGGCCTCTCTGACCAATTCTGGGGGTGCCTCTGCGGCCACAAGCCGCTGCTTATCAGCGCTTATTTTTGCAATACCGTTGCGGGTTTGATTGAGCAGCCGGGTGAGTTCGTCCTCTAAAGCAGCAAGCGTTTCGACTGTGTAGTCGTCCGCTTCGAAGTGTATCGAATCTGCTTCGACCCTGGCCTGCTCCAAGATCTGTTCCGCTCGCTCATGTGCGGCCTCAACAATGGTGTCCCGAGAAAGCGATTCCTCGCCGCGTCGTTTTGCAAGGCTCAACGTACGATTGGCCTCTTCCTGCGCCTGTGCCATAACTCGATCGCGCTGCGCAAGAACTTGCTGAGATTTTTTCACCTCATCCGGAATCGAGATACGCATCTGGTCGATGATCTCGAGCACACGATCCTCATCAACCACTACGCTGTGGGTGAGGGGGATCGGCCGACTCTCATTTAAGAGCTCTTCTAATCGGTCAACGAGGTGGAGAATGTCCATTAAGAGGCCTCCCGCAAGCCTGAATAAATCTGCGGAAGATTACACCCAAGTCGGGATCTGGTCAAATCGGGCGACCGGCAGCTAATCTCTCAGAGAGGTCATGTCGACTGCATCGCTTCCGACCTCTTGAAATTGCTTGGTCAGCGCCACGGACACATGATCCGGCACCATGCTGCTTACATCACCATCCAGGGAAGCGATCTCGCGGACTGTTGTCCCGGTTAGGAAGCTGTGCTCCTCATGCGTAATGAACGCTACAACTTCAATTTCCGGAGCGAGCCGGCGGTTCGCAAGCGCCATTCGAAATTCATGTTCAAAATCAGAAAAGACCCTCAGTCCTCGGACGATGACCTGAGCATCAACTTCGCGGCAGAACTCCACAATCAAGCCGCTAAACATTGAAACCCGAACTCGGTCGTCCCCATCAAAAGCTTGTTGAACCATATCCAATCGCTGCTCGGGGGAAAACAGCAGACTCTTGAGTGGCCGGTCATACACCGCCACTACAAGCTCATCAAATAACGGAGCGGCTCTCAAGGCGATATCAATGTGTCCGAGGTGAATGGGATCAAAGGTTCCTGGGAACACTGCTCGAGCCATCAGCTAATCTCTCCCTTTCCGCTTCCGTTGGTCCAGAAACGATCCACTGCCAGCGCAAGTTGCTCATGCTGGGGCGCCTCTAGCATCGGGTCTTCCTCGAATAGCAGCGTGGCCTGTTTGCGCGCCTTCTCGATCATGAGCAGATCCGTGAGTCGGGCCGCACGCAAATCGAGGAAACCCGATTGTCGAGTCCCGAGGAAATCGCCGGGCCCCCGTAGTTCGAGGTCCATATCGGCCAGCTCAAATCCATCAGACGTTTCTTCCATTGCCGCTAATCGTTCATTGTCGCTCTCAATGTCGTTGGTTGGGATTAGCAAGCAATAGGACTGATCGCTGCTGCGCGTGACCCGGCCGCGAAATTGATGCAGTTGAGAGAGGCCGAAGCGATCGGCGCCTTCAATGAGGATCACCGTGGCATTCGGGACATCGACCCCTACTTCAACTACCGAGGTAGAAACGAGCACATCGTACTCGCCCTGCCGAAAGGCGCTCATTACGTGCTCCTTTTCCCCCGGCTTCAGGCGCCCATGCAATAGGCCCACTCGGTACTCCGGGAATGCAGTATCCTGCAATCCCTTGTGCTCATTGACAGCGGCCTTTGCCTGGATTTTGTCGGAGCCTTCCACCAATGGAAAGATGATGAAGGCCTGGTGGCCGGCGGCGAGTTGACCACGGATAAAGGTGTGTGCTCTAGCCCGCTCGATGGGTCGGAATACGCGCGTTTCGACCGGTTGTCGCCCAGGCGGCATTTCATCAACGATTGTCAGATCGAGATCTCCATAAATTGTGAGCGCCAGAGATCGTGGAATTGGGGTTGCGGTCATCACGATCAAGTTCGGGTTGGTGCCCTTGCTGCGCAATGCAGCACGCTGTGCAACACCAAAGCGGTGCTGCTCGTCAATCACCGCCAGCCCGAGCGTGTCGAACTCAATAGGGTCTTGCAGCAGTGCATGCGTGCCAATCACCACCTGTATCTCCCCGCTTTGGAGCCCCGCCCGAATTTCCACCTTTTCGGCATCAGGTGTCCCTCCAATGAGTAATCGAATCGCCTCAGCCGGCATTCCGGTCGATTTTGGTAACAGCTCGAGAAAGGTTGTGTAGTGCTGCTCTGCTAGAATACTGGTGGGAGCCATCACGGCGGCCTGCAACCCATTACTCGTGGTGATTCCGACCCCGGCCATGGCAATTACCGTCTTACCAGAACCCACATCCCCCTGGATCAATCGATTCATGGGAACCGGGCGCTCAAGATCGGCTCGTACATCGATGAGGGCTTTCTGCTGTGCATTCGTCAGTTGATAAGGAAGGCCGGCAAGGAAGCGATCCATCCATTCGTCTTCAACCCGAATGGGTTCGGTTTCCAACTCTTGCCAACTGCGCTTCTGGCGCATCACTCCGAGCTGCAGAAACAGCATTTCATTAAATGCCAGCCGGTGCTGAGCGGCTTCGAGCTGCTCCCAACTGTCCGGGAAGTGAACCTGGTGAAAAGCGGTGCCGAAAGACATCAGGCCGACTTCGCTCACGAGCGAGGGCGGTAGCGGATCGACCACACGATCAGCATGACTTCGCACAACCGAATTGATTACTCTGCGGAGCCATTTCGCGGTCACACCCGAGGTCAGCGGATAGACCGGCACGATTCGATTGGTGTGAATCTGCTTTCTTTCCAGAGGTTCCCACTCGGGGCCGCTCATCGTGAGCTTCCCCAAATACTGTTCGATTCCACCCGAGAGTACGACCGCTTTGCCTGGCTTGAGACGGGTTGCGATCCAGGTTTGGTTAAACCAGGTCACGCCAATCGATCCAGTGCCGTCGCTGACGGTAGCCTCCACTAGCTTAAGCTTGCCTCCCCGCACGGGGCGAACCGAAATCTCGTCAACCGTGCCGATGATGGTGACTTCCTCACCGAACTCCAAGCGATTGATGGTTTTGAGCTCTGAGTAATCGTCGTAACGTCGCGGCAGGTGCCAGAGCAAATCGCTAAGGGTTTCCAGGTCGAGCTTCTTGAGGGTTTTCGCTGATTTTGGCCCGATGCCCGGAACTGTGGTCAGGGGAGAGTCGAGCGAGGCGGGTTCCAGGTCAGGCGCCGGAGTTTTGTCTTTCTCGATCGCGGGTTCCGGATCAGACGCCGGGAGTTCGCCTTTCTCGCCGGCGACCTTTTCATCGCCAGCCATCACGCTATCCTCTTTCTCACTCGCGGCTTCCACATAACTCACTGGCTCTTCTGAAACTTTCGATTCATCCGGAGCGTCCAGATCCGCATCCGGTTTCTTAATGGCCTTATCAACCTGGGAGGGCGCTTGTTCTGGAGCCGCGCTAGCGGGCGCATCTGGGGAGGGGGCCAATTCGGGATACTCAGCGCGCAAGCGGTTCCACAGGCCGCGAAGAGTGTCTTCTCTGGATTTTGGCGATAGGCGCGGGTAGTCGCTCAACCTTGACACCACCACATCGACCAATTCCTGATTAACGCCGGAATTCAAAGCCTCTTCCTTCCAGGGCTCCAGCATCCGATCGAGGCCGCCGACAACTGAGCCGTTGTCGTAGCCCCGCCCAGCCTCGAGCGATAGATAATTTGTGAGTTTCTGAATAGCGGAATTCAAGATGTAGTGGTGCCTCCTAAATAACGCAACAAGCCAGTTCCTAAGAAGCGATCTTCAAGTGTCAGAGCGCCTCGCCCGCGCTCTCCAGTACGACCAGGCCCAGTCCGTTTAAGCCCACGTAGGTCGCCGAAGAAGGTCCGTAGTTAACGTATTTGATAGGTGTTGCAGGATACAGGGCTTCTAAACGCTCGGCAACCAAGAGCGCTTCCTCGTCTGGCTTGGCTGAGCTGTGAAGAATTCCTAGCTGTTCGATATCTGAAAACTCCGTCACAAATTCAATGAGCTTTTCCTGGGCGCGTATGCGGGTGCGCACTTTCTCCATCGGAATCAAACGTCCATGTTCGATTGTGAGAAATGGAAGGACGTTGAGCATATTGCCCAGGACAGCCTGCGACCGGCTGACCAGGCCATTCCGCTCCAGGTAGAAGAGATCATCCAAGAAGAACACGATGTACAACCGGGGGATAATCCCACGCACTACACGAACGACATCTTCAAGGGATTTGCCAGCCGTGGCCGACGCGGCAGCGCTGCTGACAAGCAACCCGAGTCCGGCAGACAGGCTGGTCGAGTCGATGACTTGAATGTCGCATCGACCGCGAAACCCTTCACTAGCTTTGA
>CAYZXF010000465.1:0-2613 GCA_964482355.1 uncultured Anaerolineaceae bacterium
ATTCGGCGGGTCGTAGATCGGGCGCTAGCCAAGGATGCCGCTGATCGCTTCTCTACCGCTGGCGAGTTCGCGAAGATGCTGGAAGCCGCCATTGCCAAGGAAACTGACGGCCCTCCAGCCTGAGCGGGCAAGATCATCGCCTCTCCAAATAGTCAGGCCTTCGTCTTTCTCAGGGTAATCGCTGATGGTTGTAGTCGTACTAATGAATAGGGATATGACAGCACCAAGCATCGCAATGTCTTTCGGGAACCGGATGAATGAAGAGAACCCAAGAAGGATTCGGGCGCGGGACATGCGCGAGAATTGCCCATTGTGTGGAACGGACTACAGATAGAAGCTAGCACAGTGCTTATGATCTTCGTTTGTTCGAATGCGGGTTTGATCGGCAGGATTTCCTGAAGTCGTCATCCAGCCATCGAAGTTGATCTTTTAATGAGTAGAATCACGACAAATATGGATAAAGAACAACAGAGCATAAAACACAATAGCAAAGGTGCTCAGGTCCGTGGACAGCCGGCGGTAGAGAATCTCGTCGGTAGTGATGAGATGTCTCGGCTGCTGTTGAACTCTACGGGCGAGGGCATTTACGGAGTCGATCTCGATGGCAACTGCACATTTGCGAACCCGTCATGTGCGAAGCTGCTCGGCTACGAAAGTATCGACCAGCTCCTCGGCCAGCACATGCACAACCTTGTGCACCACACGCGCCCAAACGGAGAGCCGTACCCGGTAGAGGAGTGCCGGATCTATCAGGCCTACCGGGAACACCAGGGGATAAATGTTGACGACGAAGTGATGTTTAGCGCCGATGGGTCTTCGTTTCCGGCTGAGTATTGGTCATATCCGGTGGAGCGCGACGGCGAGCTTGTGGGGTGCGTGGTCACCTTCGTCGATATCAGCGAGCGGCGGCGAGTCGAAGAAGAGTTGCGGCAGACCGAAAAGATGGCGGCAATCGGCAAGCTCTCGGCCGGTCTCGCGCATGAGCTCAACAATCCGGCAGCGGCGGCCGGCCGGGCAGCAAGTCAACTGGTTGAAGCTCTCGACGAGCTGCAGTCAGCGAACATCAGGCTAGCCCGAACGGGCATCGAGGGCGATCAATGGGACTCTCTCATCGGCCAGGCTCGCGAATTCCGAGAGCGTTCAGCTAATATGCCTGGTCTCTCACCGCTGGAAGCGAGCGACCATGAGGAAGAGCTGCTGAGTTGGCTCGACGCGCATAACATCGATGATGGCTGGTGGATGGCGTCGACCTTGGTCACGGCAGGGATTCAAGACAAGGAACTCGATGCGATCGCTGCCGCGTTGCCGGCCGATTTGCTGGATGCGGCAATGGCCTGGCTCTGCCGGGTCATGAATGCCAGTGATCACGCTACGGACGTGATTAAGAGTACGCACGGTATCTCGGACCTGGTAAACGTTTTCAAATCCTATTCATATATGGACCAGGCCCCAATGCAATACATTGATATCCACGCGGGGATCGAAGACACGATCACAATCCTGGGGCAAAGGCTGAAGGGGGGCATCGAAATTGTGCGCCAATACGATCGCGATCTCCCACAAGTTTATGTGCCGGGTCACGAACTCAACCAGGTATGGACGAACATCATCGACAACGCTATAGATGCAATGGGTGGGCAAGGTACCCTCACCATTCGTACCTATCGGGAGGGGGAGGAAGCGACAGTCGAGATTGCCGACAACGGGCCGGGAATACCGGAAGAAATACAGTCCCGTATCTTCGATCCCTTCTTCACCACGAAGGACGTCGGAGAGGGAACGGGCCTCGGATTAGATGTGGCGCGACGGATCGTGACCAACCGGTGCGACGGACAGATTGATTTTAGCTGCAGCCCGAGTGGGACAGTTTTTCGGGTTCACATTCCGATCGCGAATGCGAGACCGGAGGGAAGCTGAATTGTTTCTGCGCTGCTTTCCATTTATTGTCATTGCGACTCTATACGGATAACACCCTATTCATCCAAGATAAGGAGAAAGACCATGGAGATTAGTAATAAAGACACAGCTCTGCTGCTCACCGACGTGCAGAACGACTTCCTCAGTGAGGAGGGCGTCACCTGGGATTTGGTCGGCGACAGCGTCAAGGAGAACAACACCGTCGAAAACATCGACCGGCTCTTCAAGGCCTCAAAGGCGAATGAATTCGATGTGTTCATTTCTCCGCATTACTATTACCCCACCGATCACGGTTGGAATTTTGTCGGCACGCTCGAGAGTGTGATGCACGAGATCAACATGTTCGACCGAAGCGGCGCGTTGGACCTTGAGGGTTTCTCCGGGTCGGGCGCCGATTGGCTGGAGCTCTACAAGCCGCACATCGAGGACGGCAAGACCATAGTGTGCAGCCCCCACAAGGTTTATGGCCCGGAAAACAACGACGTGGCCCTTCAGCTCCGCAAACGCGGCGTCGATAAGGTCATCCTTGGAGGCATGTCTGCAAACTTATGTGTTGAGGCCCATATGCGCGAATTGCTCGAGCTGGGCTTTGAGGTTGCCGTGGTGAAGGACGCGACGGCAGGAGCTCGACATCCCGAGCTAGGCGACGGCTACCAGGCGGCACTCATCAATTACGGGTACCTGGCCAATGCGGTC
>CAYZXF010000466.1:0-4867 GCA_964482355.1 uncultured Anaerolineaceae bacterium
CTAATGGCAGCTCGGGAAGCTCAGTTCGGATTTGGTCGATCCATGAGGCATCAATGTGCAGCGGAGGCAGATCGGGCTCGGGGAAGTACCGGTAGTCGTGCGCCTCTTCCTTGCTGCGCTGTGACACCGTCACCTGGCGATCTTCATCCCAGCCTACGGTGTTCTGGGGCACGGACTTACCCGATCGCAGCAGTATCTCCTGCCGTTTGATCTCGTATTCGACCGAGCGACTGAGCGCACGAAGCGAGTTCAGGTTTTTGATCTCGGTTCGGGTCCCCAGCTCATCCGCGCCTGCTGGACGGAGCGAGACATTGGCCTCGAAGCGCATCACGCCCTTTTCAAGATCCCCACTGTTCACTTCCAGATAGCGCAGCAATGTTCGCAGCGCCGATGCGTACTGACGAGCATTCTCTATGGAATACAGCTCGGGCTCGCTCACGATCTCGAGCAAAGGCACTCCTGAGCGATTGTAGTCCACCAAGGAGTGCTGCTCACGATGAGTGAGCTTGCCGGTGTCTTCTTCCAGATGCACCCGTCGGATGCGCACGCGCTTCATGGAGGGTGCTGAGGACGCGTCTTCAATATCGATCCACCCGTTTGTGGCTAGCGGAAGCTCAAACTGCGAGATCTGATAACCCTTCGGCAGATCGGGGTAGAAATAATTTTTGCGAGCGAAGACGCTGGTCTCAGAAATGGAGCAGTTGAGCGCGAGCGCAACCCGAATCGCGAATTCTACGGCGCGTTGATTGATGACTGGGAGGCTGCCGGGCATGCCAGTGCAAATTTCGCACACCGAGCTGTTCGGTTCGGCGGACGTGGAATCCACGACCGCACAGCCACAGAACATTTTGGATTGCGTGAGCAGCTCCGCGTGTACCTCGAGGCCGATTACGGGTTCGAAGGTGGTCATCGGGGATTAGAGCGCTAAGATGCGCCACTCATCGTAAAGCTCGCCGTAGAACAACTCGAACGTCCGGCCGTCTTCCACGCGCACTCGAAATTTTCGACCACCCGGTATGCGCCACGCGTCCTCAACCGCTTCAATTGCCAGACGTTCTCCGTCCCACCGCAAGGCGGTGGGACGTTCCGCATATGTGTACTCCGAATGGCATTCAACGATCTCGTTTCTCTCAGCCATTGCCACGAGCTTGGGATGCGTCGCCAATATTAACCGAGCCATCCAGATTTGAGATACGGCACTCTCGACCAATGAGCGAGTCGCGAATTTTGCTGTCACTAATGTGCGTGCCTGCATCCACGACAGAGTCACGAATTGACGCGCTTTCAATGACGCAATCGGCGCCAATCGAGACATGCGGACCTATTACAGACCGGCTCACCTGCGCCAAGGGATCCAAAAACACGGGTGGCTCGATGACGACCCCGTTTCCCGTCAAGGCGTCTTCGGTATTGTCCCGGCCGTGGTCAAGTAGATACCGATTGGTCTCTAGCAGCGCCTCCCGAGTCCCGCAATCGTTCCAGGCATCTACTTGCATCGCACGCATGTTTAGCCCATCTTCCAGCATGAGGTTGATGGCGTCCGCCAGAAAGTATTCGCCTTTTAGCTTAGATCCGCGTTCGAGCTGCTGCTCAATTGCTGCAATCAAACGCTCAAACTTCTCAAAGTAGTAAAAACCCACCACCGCCAGGTTGCTCTCAGGTTTCTCGGGCTTCTCAACCAAATTCCGGACCAGCGCATCCGCATTGACTTCGGCTACGCCGAAACGACGAGGGTCCTCGACCTCCCGCAACCATATCGCCGCTTCATCGCTGGGGATATTAAAGTCGGTTTCGATCAGCGTATCGACAAAACCAATCAAGGTGGGGCCTTCCAGGTTTTCGCGGGCCAACCAGATGGCATGCGACTGACCGGAAAGTTCCTCCTGTACGACATATCGAACACTCAGGTCCGGATAGTGCTCGAGCATGTACCCGCGAATCTGGTCACCGAGATAGCCCACGATGAGAACAAGCTCCTCCAGATCTGGCAGCGCGACCACTGGATCCAGGAAGTGACCTAAAACAGTCTTCCCCGCGACGGGAACCAACGGTTTAGGTTTCGACCAGGTGTGCGGGCGAAGCCGCGTTCCAAGCCCTGCCATGGGAAGGACCAATCTCATAGTTCGGGCCAACTTGTGTGCCAGGAGGCGGCGGCCTGATAGGCGTGGGCCGCAGAAAACAGTTGGGGTTCCCCCAAATGGGGAGCCATGAACTGCATGCCGATGGGCAGGCCGTCCGAGTCGAATCCCACCGGAAAGCTAAGGCCGGGGATGCCGGCCAAGTTGGCAGGTAGCGTGAGCACGTCCTCGAGATACATTGACAGCGGATCGTCCCCATGAGCGCCGATTTTAAAAGCGGTGGTCGGCGTTACTGGGCAGGCAATTAAATCGACGTCTTCAAAGGCCGCCTCAAAATCTCCCTTGATGAGCGTGCGAACTTTCTGGGCTTGTCCGTAATAAGCATCGTAATATCCGGCTGATAAAGCGTATGTTCCGAGCATGATGCGGCGCTTGACCTCTGGTCCAAACAATTCGCCGCGGGTCACGAAGTAGTCCTCCGGATACTCGCCGGGCCCACGCCGAGGTCCGTAGCGCACGCCGTCGTACCGAGCAAGGTTGGCTGAAGCCTCGGCCGGTGCGATGAGATAGTAGACCGGAAGCGCTAGATCCGTATGCGGCAAGCTGATTTCCTGGATGGAAGCCCCCATCTCACGAAAGGTCTCGATCGCCGCGCGCACCGCTGTGCCCACCTCTGGCTGCAGACCTTCAAGGAAATATTCCTTGGGGACGCCGATGCGGAGCTTCTGGGTGCCATTGAGATGGATCTCCGGGACCGGATCCGGGACCGAAGTTGAGTCCAGCGGATCCTGCCCGGCCATGATCGAGAATATCGGAACCAGGTCCGCCACATTTCTGGCCAGGCCACCCACCGTATCCAAAGATGAACCGTAGGCAATTAGCCCGTAGCGGGAAACCCGCCCGTACGAGGTTTTCAAGCCCGACACTCCGCAGAAGGCCGCCGGCTGGCGCACCGAACCGCCGGTGTCCGTTCCTAAAGCTGCAAAACACATCCTCGCCGCGACCGCGGCCGCCGCTCCTCCGGACGACCCACCCGGTACCCGGTCTAGGTCCCACGGATTGTGGCTGACCCCATAGGCAGAGTTTTCTGTGGAGGAACCCATTGCGAACTCATCCGTATTTACTTTGCCTAATATGACCGCGCCGGCATCGACCAGTCGACTGACGCTGGTGGCAGTGTATGGGGGGCGGAAATCCTCCAGAATCCTTGATCCGCACGTGGTTGGAACACCCTCCACACAAAGGACATCCTTAATGGCAATGGGGATTCCAAGCACTAGAGGCAGCGATTCGGTCGAGCGATCGCTAAATCGCTGGTCGGCAGCCTTCGCCTGGGCAAGTGCAAGATCCTCTGTGACGGTCAGGAAGGCGTGAACCTGGCCGTCAAGGGACCGAATGCGGTCCAGGCAGGCTTGAGTGAGTTCGGTGGAAGATAGTTCGCCTGCACGCAGAGCGCTGGCGGCTTCAAGCAGGGTGAGGTCGGTTAGCTCCGCCATCTGAAGATTCTTTCTGGGAGAAACCCGCGAGCTCGGATCCGGCTCTCTAATGGAAGAGTGAGGCTCACGGCTCCAGTTCGAGTACGCGGGGGACGCGGAACAGACCATCTTCCGTGTCCGGAGCATTGGCGAGCATTTGATCGCGAGGCGGGCAGGGCCGTACTTCGTCCGGCCGAAGCGGCGCATTCATTGGAAGTACCGAGGCGGTTGGAGCGATCTCCGAAGTGTCGACCTGCTCCAGGCGCGCGGCGTACTCCAGCACATCTGAGAGCTGCCTGGCAAAGAGCTTTTCCTCCTCAGCCGTCAGTTGCAGTCGGGCGAGGTGGGCAATTGCCCGTACCTCCTCAAGTGTCAGAGCCATGGCCCGGTATTATAGCAAAGCGGCCCAACCAAGCGCTCGAACGGTGCTCCGAACTATCGACGCTCGTAAGCTTCTATGGCAAATGAAGCTTGCAAGCCGACAGCACCAATGTGAACTTGGCGGGTGCGCCACAGGTAAAATGAATGCCCTAATCTCAATAGGATGATGAGGAGAAAAAAATGAGCGCTGCAAACGCTAACGCGAAAATCACGTTCGAGCGCACAGTCCCCGGCAAACCGGAGGATGTGTACTATGCCGTCAGCACTTCTCAGGGCTGGCGAGATTGGCTGGTGGACGCAGCTTATTTTCGGGCGACACCAGGCGGGAGCTTTCATCTAAGCTGGGACATCGGCTGGTACGCCTCCGGAACAGTCGAGACGTTGGAGAAGCCAAACATGGTCATCCTCGAGTGGAGGGGAAAAGACGCTCCTGATACGACACAGGTTGCCATCAGCCTGGAGCCAGCGGGCGAAGGTACTCACGTGCAAATCGTCCAATCTGGATTCGGCGAAGGCAAGCGATGGGACGCGAGCAAGGAGTTGGCGGCCGGTGGCTGGGAGACAGGCCTGGAAAATCTCGAGTCCATCTTCGACACCGGTGCCGATCTTCGCGTCACTCGACGGCCGATGCTCGGCATAATGGGCAACGACTTTAGTGAAGAGATCGCAGCAAGCATCGGAGTACCGGTCACAGAAGGGACCCGGCTGGCCGACGTGGTCGAAGGAATGGGAGCTGAGCAGGCCGGTCTGCAGGGCGATGACGTAATTGTGGCGATGGGTGGGATCTCAATCAGGGACTGGGGAGATCTTGGCCCAATCCTACAGAGCAAACAGGCGGGGGATGTGGTCGGAGTTGTCTTCTATCGCGGGGTCAGGTCGGTTAGCTCCGCCATCTGAAGATTCTTTCTGGGAGAAACCCGCGAGCTCGGATCC
>CAYZXF010000467.1:0-2596 GCA_964482355.1 uncultured Anaerolineaceae bacterium
GCGGGAGATGGCAGCATATATAGCAATATTCACGAGACTTATCATCCGATCATCAGCAACTACTCGGACCGATTTGGATACTACGATATCTTCCTGGTCGATCTTGATGGCAACATTGTTTACTCGGTGTTCAAAGAAGTCGACTATGGGACATCGCTGCTAACAGGGCTCTATAGTGAGACCAACTTTGCCGATGCCTACAGACAGGCGCTGGAGGCCGAGGATAAGAGTTTTAGCGCTTTAGTGGACTTTCAGCCTTATCAACCATCTTATGATGCCCCGGCGGCCTTTGTCGCCTCGCCGATCTATGATGACGATGAGAAGATCGGCGTTCTGGTATTTCAAATGCCGATTGGCAGAATAGACGACATCATGACGAGCAACCAACAATGGGAGGATGTAGGGCTTGGTGAGAGTGGCGAAACCTACATCCTTGGCGATGATTCTACGCTTCGAAATCAGTCAAGGTTCTTAATCGAGGATGAAGAAAATTACCTTCAGACGTTGAAGGATCGCGATGTTCCGATTCCCACTGTAGCCAGGATCCGCAGTCTTAATACCACAATCGGATTGCAGCAGGTGACATCGGAGGGGGGCGTGGCGGCTCTAAGCGGCGAGGAAGGCGAAGCGATATTTCCCGATTACCGCGGCGTCTCAGTGCTCTCATCCTATAAGCCGCTTGACATCGCCGGTGTCAACTGGGCCATTATGAGTGAGATTGATGAGACGGAAGCCTTCCAATTCATTACTGAGCTTGGAAATCGCACCCTTGCATTTTTGGGCTTTACGATTGTCGGTGTGATCGCTGCCGCAACCTGGTTTTCGAGATCCATAACGAACCCCCTGAGCAAGTTAACCGGCTATTCGCGCGCACTATCCAAGCATGATTTTGGGCAGAACGAGCCATTCGCTCACTCAGCAGAGCTCGACGAAATCAGCGTGGGTGAAGACGAAATTGGCGAGCTCGCTGGGGCGTTTCAGGTCATGCAGACCGAGCTCGATGATTCCATCACTCATTTGATCGAGACCACTGCCGAAAACGAGCGCATGGAAAGTGAGCTCAATATCGGTCGCGAAATTCAAATGAGCTTGCTGCCTCAAGATTTTCCTCGGGACCCCCGCATCACGATTCACGCCCAGCTGGTTGCGGCACGCGAGGTCGGTGGAGATTGGTACGACTTCTTTTTCATCGACGAAGACCGGGTGTGTTTTTGTGTGGGTGACGTCGCGGGTAAGGGCGTTCCTGGAGCCCTGTTCATGGCAGTGGCCAAGACCTTGATCAAATCTAGGGCCGCACTCGATCATTCGACGGCTAGCATCATCGAGTACGCCAACCGTGAACTCAATAAAGACAATACAAACATCATGTTTGCGACCATTTTTATCGGGATTCTCAATATTCGTACCGGCGAATTGCTCTATACAAATGCCGCACATAATCCACCGTATAGAATGGGTCGAAATAACAAAATAGAGGCTCTCGATCATCGGCATGGAGTCATGGTCGGCCCGATGCCAGGCTCCAAATACGAGGAAGAGAAAATCGTATTAGAGGATGGTGATCTGCTGGTGATCTTTACGGACGGGGTTACGGAAGCGATGAATCCAGACGTTGAGTTGTTCTCAGAAGAACGGCTCGAGCGGCTTCTATCATCAGCTGATTCGCGGCCGGCTGAAGAAGTAACGATTTCCATTTTCTCGGGAGTGGATGAGTTCGCATCAGGAGCCGAGCAATCGGACGATATAACCGTCCTCGTAGTTCAATACCACGGAGCTAGTCACAAAGTGGATGACAGGCAATTTGAAATGACTATTGTTAACGAGATCTCTGAAATCGATCGATTTCAGAGCAAGTTTGCTGAATTTGCCTCGGAGAAGGGGATCCCCGGTACCACAATGCAGAAGGTTCAGATCGTCTTCGAAGACCTGTTAGCAAACATTATCTTCTATGCCTATGACGATGAGGCAGAGCACGAAATTGAAATCTCAATGAATTCCAATGGGGAGCAACTAAAGATCACGGTCGTCGATGATGGGCTCCCCTTCAATCCATTGGAAGCTGAAAAGCCCGATACAAGCCTGGATTTGAAGGATCGGAAAATCGGCGGGTTGGGTATCCATCTAGTGCTCAACTTAATGGAGGAAGTCACCTATGAACGCAGAGAGGAGCAGAACGTTATTACTTTAACGAAACAGATCGATTAGGATTTAAGCTGGCATCATACTCTGTGAATTAACGGGAGGAATCCAATGGAACATAACGTAATAGAGGATGGCGACATTACCATCGTCGAACTGGCTGGCAACATCGACATCGCCAGTGCTGCTTCGTTTGATGAAACGATTAGTGGTCTGATTGATAACGGTCAAACGACCATGCTGCTCGACTTTTCCCGAGTCGAGTTTATCGCAAGCATGGGGTTGCGCATGCTGCTTAAGACCGGGCAGCGCATAGAGAGCGAAGACGGCAAACTCCATATTTGTTGCATCAATGATACGGTCAGCTCCGTTTTCGGCATGGTGGGGCTTGATACCATCATCCCTGTGTTCGAAACCAAGGAACTTGCACTGGAAGGCCTTGCCTAGGTCCTATCTC
>CAYZXF010000468.1:0-3433 GCA_964482355.1 uncultured Anaerolineaceae bacterium
AGCAGATCAGCAAGGCAAGCTACAAAGCGAGCAAGGCGATTCCGTTGTGTACTTCGATGTAGGGCCGCCGCCCAACGATGATCGCTATAAAATAATCCCTCGGGAAGTTGCCGAGCGATGGAGCTATGAGTTCCTATCAGACGAGGAATTTAGCGAACTGCTAGCCCGCTACAACGTCAAGATTGAAGTGCGATCTAAGACCGAACGCGATGTGTACTCGGACGCAGGCGGAGTCGAGATAAGAGACCTGCCGCCCGATTCAGAGTCAGGCAATGGTAGCGATAAGGAACCACTATTGGTACTGTAGCCAAACCCACAACCATAGGGGAAGGAGGCCGCCCATGGCTAAAAAGGCGACTAAACCCAGACCAACTGCCCACCAATCCACCCCATCCGGAGACAATCGATCCATCGCGCGCGTCGCAGCATGAGAGACTTGATAAGTGCGCGGCAATGCAGGCTGCTCTTCTGAGAAGGTCGCCAGTACTTGCCCGAATTGATCGGCTGTCCGATAGCGCGCGGCCGGCTCCTTGGAGAGCACTTTGAGCAGGATCTGATCGAGCTCAGGCGGGATGGTGGGGTCATACGTGCTTGGAGGGATAACCGGAGCTATTTGATGCAACTCTGCTAGTAGCTCGGTGTCCGCGGCTTCAAACGGCAGCCGACCGGTGAGCATTTCGTAGAGGATCACACCCAGTGAATAAACATCACTGGCCGGCGAGGGAGCTGTCCCGGCGGCCTGCTCCGGGGAGAAATACTGCGGGCTACCCCAAACGATATCAAGCTGTTCATCTGGATTGATAGTTGCCAGTGCTCGGGAAATGCCAAAATCCGTAATCTTGATGCGATCCGAATTCGATACAAGGATGTTGTGGGGCTTTAGATCACAGTGCACCAGGCCGGCCCGATGCGCATAGCCAACCCCTTCGCAAATTTGAAGCATAAGCTCAACAGCCTCCAGGTGTGGAAGAGGGCTCCGCCGCCGGAGGAGCACCTTAAGATCCGTGCCATCAACATACTCCATCACGATGTAGACGTCTTGTGGGTCTCGTCCAAAATCGTAAATGGTGACGATGTTGGGGTGAACCAGGTTAGCAGCTGAACGGGCCTCCTGTAAGAAGCGGACTCGAAACTCCGCGTCCTCGGCAAATGTGTGTCGCAGCTGCTTAACCGCCACCTGGCGTTGAAGGTTTAGATCCCGCGTGAGATAGACGATCGCCATCCCGCCGGTCCCGATTTGCTGCAACACCTTGTAGCGCCCGCCGATGAGTTCCTTATCCATAGCCAGCGAATTCTAAACTGACGGCCAGAAGGTGGCTAGGCTATAATGTGACACCCTTTCAAGGTTCTCCTCACGATATGCGATCTGCGTGGCTCATCTATAACCCAGCAGCAGGGCGGTTTCCGGCCGGATGGTTACTCAGCCGAGCCGTGGGCGTTCTCGCTGAGGCCGGGTGGCAAGTCGATGTGCGAGAAACCGAACACGGGGGGCATCTTGGAGAACTTGCACTGCAAGCGGTCGAGGCAGGTTGCAACGCAGTTTTTGTAGCAGGCGGCGACGGTTCCGTTGGTCGCGTGGCCTCTGTGCTCTCTGGCACCGATGTAGCGCTGGGCGTGCTTCCCACCGGAACAGCCAACGTTTGGGCGAAGGAAATTGGAATTGAACGATTGGACTGGATACATCTCTTCGCACTGGAGAAGGCTGCCAATCGTTTGGCGCACGGAGAGGTGCGTAAGGTCGACATGGGGAGGGCGAACGGCCAGGAGTTTTTGATGTGGGCAGGGATTGGGCTGGACGCGCAGATTGTAGGCAGCATAGAGCCAAGGCAGCGGTGGGAGAAAGCCTTTGGGACCGTTCACTATGGCCTGCTCGCGCTATGGAAATCGATCGGTTGGGAGGGCGTTGAGCTGCGAGTACACTCCGGCGATCAAGTGTGGGAGGATCGCTATCTAGTCGCGATCGCAAGCAACATCCGCAAGTACGCAGGCGGAGTCGTAGAACTGAGCCCGGATGCGAAGTTCGACGATGGCAAACTAGACTTCTGGTTAATTGGCGGTAGCTCACTCAGAGATGCGGTCACACGGGTGATCCAAATACTGCTTGGAATGCACATCGATGCACCGGATGTGGTCCATTTTCAGGCTGAGGAAGCGGTTTTTGAGTCGAGCACTGATATCCACATGCACTTTGACGGAGAGCCGGAAGTGCTCAAATCGCCGCTCCATTTCCAGACAATACCAAGCACGCTCAACGTATTGATGCCAAAATCCGAGGCGGGTTGACGGGCAGCCGTCGCGCATTGATCTGGATCGCAGGCGGGGCGGCGGTGGGGGTGGCCATTACCGTGACGCTCCTGGCCCTTGCTCGCCTTCGCGGCACATCGCAGGCAGGTTCACTCGCCCCGATTCTTACGGTCATTCCTGTTCCAACCGCAACCGCTCCGGTGATTCTCAGCCCAACCGCCTCGTTGCTGCCGACTCAGACTCCCACTTCACCACCGGGTGCGCCGAAAGATTTTGCGACCGGCGAATTGGTAGAGATATTCGGGACTGAGGGCGAGGGATTGCGCATGAGGTCAAATCCTAATCTTGGAGCGGATGTCCTGCTGCTTGGATTAGAGAGCGAAGTGTTTGAGGTGATCGAAGGACCTGCGGCGGCCGACGGGTATACCTGGTGGCGGCTTGAAAACCCATTCGATCCAAGCAAGCAAGGCTGGGCTGTGGATCAATTCCTGCGATCACTTGACGGCGCCCCATGACACACCGACCCAGCAAGATAACCGCATCACGTTCCAAGGGGCTGCTGACCATTGAGTGGGAGGACGGCCACCACAGCGAGTACCCACTTGCTGGCTTACGGGCTGCCTGTCCGTGCGCTGAGTGTCGAGGCGGTCACGAGGGAATGGGAGGAGGCGGAAGCCCGGACATGCTGGAAATCCCACTTGTCCCGAGAGGCTCGATTGAACTAGATAAGTTGGAAGGGGTAGGAAACTACGCGCTGCAATTAATGTGGAAGGACGGGCATTCATATGGCATCTACACCTGGGAATATCTCAGACAGCTGTGTCCTTGCGGGGAAGAGCATTAATTAAGTGCAGGCATGCTCGCGCATAGCCATATTGAGACCTAGGAATTGAGGGGTTTTAGTGCCATGTGGGTCTATGAATCATCGGCTTTGCGATCGCGATCCCGCTTGTAGTCGACAAAGCGATAGCCGATCCCGCGCTCGGTGAGAATGTATTTAGGATCTGAAGGATCCGCTTCCAGCTTCTTTCTCAAGTAATTCACATACAGCCGCAAGTAGTGGGTCTCATCCCGGTACTCATACCCCCATACCTTTGCTAGGAGCTGGTCGTGCGGCACCACCCAGCCGGCATTTTGCACCAGGTGAAATAGCAATCTAAACTCAGTTGGTCGAAGTTTGACCAGCTCG
>CAYZXF010000469.1:0-13468 GCA_964482355.1 uncultured Anaerolineaceae bacterium
CTGTGATAAACTCCATCGGCTACTTTCCGCTCCATTTCTCCGCACCTTCGCGGGGAGTTTGGGGCAAACCCGTGGGGAGGAGTAACAGTGAACCGCAATTACGAACTAGCCTATATCGCAGATCCTGAGCTCGACGAGGAAGCACTTAGCTCACTCGAAGAGACAGTCAAGTCGTGGATCGAAGCTGCAGAAGGCAGAACTACGAATGTTGAGCGCTGGGGAAAGCGAAAATTAGCTTACCCTATTCTGAAGCGTTCCGAAGGGTACTACTTTATTCTCGAAACAGAGATGCCACCTCAGGCTGGCAGGGCGATAGAGCGAGATCTCGGTCTTTCCGAGCAAGTGCTTCGATACCTCCTAACCTCGAGGGGCCAGTGACCCCCGAATTGAAATCGCAACCAAGAAGAGAGGGAGCGTAACATGGCGACTCGATCCAGAGGCGGCGGAGGCCCTCGCAGATCATTCCGGCGAAGACCCCGAACCTGTCAATTTTGCTCGGACCCCAGCAAGGTCATTGACTATAAAAATACTGACGTGTTGAAACGGCTGATTAAAGACACCGGAAAAATTCGGCCTCGAAGAGATACCGGTACCTGCGCTAAGCATCAACGCGCGCTGGCGAAGGCCATCAAACGATCGCGTCACATGGCGCTAATGGCATTCTCAACCAGACGATACCGCTAGCGCACTATTCAAGAGTGTTCCCTTGCTAAATCGAAAGCACGTCGCGATCGCGGAACGAGAAAAACGGCTTCGCCGATGGATCCTGATCGGCACCGCGGTCGTGATCGTTGCCGTTGTGGGGTTGGTGGTGTATGGATTCCTGCAGGTGCGTCTTGTCCAACCCACTCAACCGGTTGCAATAATCGATGATGGTGAGGTCACAACGGCGGAGTTTCAGGGGCGGGTGGCGCTCGCTCAATGGAATCTCGCTAACCAATATTCAAACCTCCAGCAGATCATGCAAATTCTTGGAGACGACCCTGCAACCCTATCCGCATACCAATCTCAGCTTACCAATATTGGTCAACAGCTGGCCAACCCGCTCTTTATCGGCAGTTCAATACTGGACCTGTTGATCGAAGAGGAGCTGTTGGAGCAAGAGGCCGCGAGACGGAGCATCGAAGTTTCAGAGACCGAAATTGATACCTTTATCGAGGAACGGCTCGGCTTCTTTGGTGAACAGCAAGCTGCCACTGCCGAGCCAGAAGTCGACGGTACGCCTAGCCCTACCTCGACCCCGTACACCCAGGAACTTTACGAGAGAAATCTCGAGGCTTACCTCACGAATGTAGGAGCTTTTGGTGTGGATGAGGCCACGCTGCGAGGCGAAGCGCGCGCCATCCTGCTCCGTGATCGTATGGAAGCAGACTTCGAAGGCGAAGTAGAAAGCACTCAAGAACAAGTTTGGGCCCGGCATATTTTGGTCGAAGAAGAGCAAGTAGCTACTGATCTCCTGGCTCGCATCGAGGACGGCGAAGAGTGGGGCGATCTTGCCTCGGAATTTTCGATCGATGAGTCGAACAAGGAGCAGGGGGGCGATCTCAGTTGGTTTGGCCGCGGACGGATGGTAGCGGCCTTTGAAGAGGCCGCTTTTGAGGGCGAGATCGGCGAAATCGTAGGCCCGGTCGAAACGGATTTTGGCTGGCACCTCATCGAAATCCTGGGCCACGAAGATAGAGAACTTGACGGCTCAGCATTTAGCCTGGCTGTTTCCCAGGAGCTAAACACATTTATTTCCGAGATCCGCGAAACCGCCGAAATCGAAATATTGGACTACTGGGTAGATCGTGTACCCTCTCCCCGTTTCAACCCAGGCAGCTAGTGTCGTAAGCACGCCCTGAATAAAAATATCTTCCCCAGAAGGACTTGAAGGCAAACTTTCCAACAGCTATACTGATTCATCGGTACCCAGTGAAAATTGAGCGACTCTTAGAAGCACTTCCTGAGCAAACCTCGTCCACTGATGAGGAGTTGATCCGCCGTGCCTATGAGGTTGCGAAGAAATCCCACAAAGGCCAAAAGCGGGCTTCGGGGGAGCCGTATATCAATCACTGCCTAGCGGTCGCAATCATAATGGCGGAACTCGGCGCTCCCACTCCAACCATCGTAGCCGCGCTTTTGCATGACTCTGTAGAGGATACCGATCTCACGCTCGATGATCTCGAGCACGATTTTGGCCCGGAGGTCGCTCAACTCGTGGATGGGGTGACCAAGCTCACACAGCTGCCGCGGGTGAGCCGTAGCAACCAACGCGAGCGCCCTGAGCGGCGGGAGCTTGCTAATGAAACCCTGCGAAAAACATTCCTAGCTATGGGTGACGATGTCCGGGTGGTCGTAATTAAGCTTGCCGACCGACTACATAATATGCGGACCCTGTCCCATTTATCGGCCGATCGTCGCGAGCGGATTGCGGTTGAAACCATTGAAATATTTGCGCCGCTGGCAAGCAGGCTGGGAATCTGGCAGATCAAATGGGAGTTGGAAGATCTAGCATTTCGCTATGTCCACCCCGATGAATACAAGCTGCTTGCAGATCAGGTAGCCATCCGTCGCGTAGATCGCGAGGAGAACATGAAGGCGATTCGGGATGACGTGGAACTGCTCTTGAGAGAAACAGAGATTGGAGCGGAAGTTAGAGCGAGGCCCAAGCACCTTTACTCCATTTACCGAAAAATGGAACGCAAGGACGTTCCATTTGAGGAGGTGTACGACGTCCGGGGGGTCAGGGTCTTATTGGAATCTGAGTCGGACTGCTATACGGCGCTGGGGGTAATTCACAATCGATGGAAGCCGGTGCCCGGCACCTTTGACGACTATATTGCCACTCCCAAAGACAACTTCTACCAATCGCTGCACACTGCGGTGATCTTTGACGACGGCAAAACGGTGGAGGTCCAAATTCGTACCCCTGAAATGGAAGAGAATGCGGAGTTCGGAATTGCAGCCCACTGGAGGTACAAGGAAGGTCGGATCCGTGACGACGGATTCGAGCGACGGGTCAACTGGCTTCGCAGCCTGATGGAATGGCGTCAGGACATTACGGATGCTGGGGACTTCGTAGATGCGATGAAGTCGGATGTGTTTGAGGATCGTGTATTTGTCTTCACTCCGCAGGGAGATGTGATCGATTTGCCAGTCAATTCCACTCCCATCGATTTCGCCTATCACATCCATACCGAAATTGGCCATCGCTGTCGGGGAGCACGAGTAGGCGGAAAATTGGTCAGTCTGGACACAAAACTAAACACCGGAGACTCCATCGAGATTCTGACCACTAAGCGAGGCGGACCCAGCCGAGATTGGCTGAACCCGAGCCTCGAAATGGTCAAGAGCCAGAGGGCTCGCTCGAAGATTCGGCAGTGGTTTCGGAAGCAGGATCGGGAACAGAATATTTCACATGGCCGGCAGCTGGTCGATCGCGAAGTCCGCAGGCTGGGGATCAAAGAATTTGACATCGACTCGCTTGCGGTGGAAATGGGCTTTCCCTCCGGCAATGAGCTGCTCGCCGCAGTTGGAGTAGGAGACATCAATCTTGGGAAGATCGTAAATCGGGCTGTTGAGCGCGAAGACCCAATCCCGGAGCCGATCGATAGGCCCCGAACACCTAAGGAAAGCGTAGAGGTAAGCGTTCTTGGGCTTACCGGGCTTCTGACGCACCTGGGTCGGTGCTGCAATCCTGTCCCGGGCGACCCAATCATTGGATATGTGACCCGCGGGCGGGGGGCAACCATTCACCGGCAGGACTGCCCCAACGTGCTTCGAATTAAAGACAAAGAGCGTCTGGTTAGCGTATCATGGGGGAAGGCAAAGGACACCTATCCGGTGTCGGTTCAAATTCGCGCCTACGATCGAGATGGCTTGATGCGTGATGTCTCGACCCTTGTGTCGAACGAGGGGATCAGCATGTCTTCAATCCATGTATCGACGGAAGAGAGCCTGGCGATATTTGACCTCGTTATGGGAATCACAGATCTTTCGCAGCTGAGCCGCGTGTTAAATCGACTCGAAGCGCTTCCGAACGTGCTCGAAGCGCGCAGGGTACAACCAGGATAGCGTCAATTGCCCAGAATCCGATGCCACTATGTTGAATGTGTTTTTCTGGATGGCGGCTACTGCGGGGCTTCGTCGGTAGAGATCGATCCAGAGGTTGGCTGCATGACTTTCACCCACGTTGCGGATGCGTCCGAGGACGACAATTGGGATGAGGATGAAATTCAAGAAGGTTGGGAGGAGGAAGAACCAATCAAATTGGACGATGACGATGACGATCTATGGCTGCAGGAGAAGGGAACCTAACGTTCCAGCGAGCTAAATTGCAAGACTGAGACCGAGATCGCCTCGGTCTTTATTTTTTGCCCGGTGCCCAGCTTAGTCTTCGCCTGTCTCGCTGTCGGTAGAGGTTTTAACTCGCTCCGTGAGAGTACGGGCGAGGAGTTCATCTTGCGTATCTCGGTTGACATCGTTCGGCTGTGATGCTTCTGATGATGGCGACTGAGGCGAGGGGGTATCCATGGCCTGCCGAAGCGCGACCTCCATCGCAGTTGGTAACTCCTCTTCCTCCTCTTCCTCCACATCTTCCATTAGCTCTTCCAGGCTGATGTTCATCGTCAGTCGAACTTGTTTCTTACCCCTATCAACTTCAAGGACCGCCACCTCGACTTCATCGCCTACCTTGGCAATCTCGGAAGGATCGCGAACGTATCCATCGCTCATTTCGCTGACATGGACCAGTCCGTCGCGCTCTGCACCAATGTCTACAAAGGCGCCGAATTTCTCCAGTCTGGTCACCGATCCAAAGACTCTCAATCCAGGCTTGATCTGATCCCACTTTAATCGGGTTGGGCGAACCATGGTCAGTTCGAGACGCTTGGCCTTGGGATCTACTTTGTGCACCCAAAGTTCGAGTTCTTGCCCAACAGTTAATACATTCTCGACGCGGTTGGAGCGGGGCAGCAGTCTGGAGAGGTGAACGAAGCCTTCCGACTCGGCGTCAACATCTATGAAGGCCCCAGCGACTTTAATGCTGCTGACCTTCCCTTGAACTCCATCATCTGTTTTCAATTCTGTCAGTTTAGTCATGATTCCTCTGCACTCGAAAAGCCCCGGCGCACCAGCAAGAACCAATCTCCGATATTTGCAAATCGGTCGCTAGGATCGAAGATCGGGCCGACGCTTGCGCCCTGGACATCAGAACTAATAGCATACGTAAAAATAGGATGATAAAGCATTAGAGCAGGGACTTGATCCCGGAAACGAAATTGGAAATCTCGATAGAGTTCCTGTCGACGCTCTTTGTTGGCCGTAACACGAGCTTGCTCAAGCCAGATGCTGATATTTCGATCTTCAAATCCGCTGTAATTTTGACCGGTCTCAGCTTGAGAATCATGCCAAAACGAGTACGGGTCAGGATCGGCAGTCTGAGAGGCGTCCAGCTCGGTCAACACGGCATCGAACTCCCTTGGAATCAGCAATTCCGAAAGTATCGTCTGAGCCGGGAACGGCACCAATTCCACGTCAATTCCTACCTTCTGCCAGCTCGACCGCAGCATTTGGGCAATTGAGAAATATAACGGCTCGTCCAAATGTGCCAACTGGAGCGACAATGGTTTCTCGCCGTCTGTGCGGACATACTCTGGCGCGCCGGGCAATATCCCGGTCGGGATCTCCCAGCCCAGGCCGGCCAATAATCCCTCCGCAGCAGCCACATCAAACGGAAGCGGCTCAAGATTAGAGGCCGCGGCCCAGTGCCCCGGCAGGATTGGCCCGGAGGCGATCAGTCCCTGGCCTTCGAGAAGCTCACCAATCATTCGTTCTCGGTCGATCGCCATCATCAGAGCCTGACGAAAATTCTTCTCGCCGAGATATGACTTGTCAGGATGTTGAGTGTTTAGAAACACGACCGTGGTGCTCGGGCTGCGTACACTGTGCAGATTAAGCTCAGGCTGGGCCAACGCCATCTCTAGAATATCATCGGATACTTGGCCAATGCCGTCTATCTCGCCCTCCTGGAACGCCTGGAGCGCTTGCTCCGAGTTTTCAAAGAAAAGGAATTCAACTCTTTCGAGGAAAGGTGAACCGAGCACATACTCCTCAAAGGCTGTAAGGCTCACACCGATCACGTCACCATTTTCATCTCGCTGGAATTCCTCAAAGCGAAACGGGCCGCTTCCAATGGGTTCCAAATTGAATGGGTGATCGATCAGCGATTCCCCGTCAACGCCTCGAAGTAGGTGATCGGGCAGCAAGCCGACCGTCATATAGTCCATGAACGGCGCAAATCGCTCGGGAAGCTGAAATTGGACGTTTTTCTCGTCGAGTCTGACAATTTGTACTTCGGCCCACAGTTGCTTGAGATCTTCAGGCGCAGAGTAGCCCTCTTCTGAAAATTTAGAGTAGGTATAAATCACATCGTCAGACGTCACCGGCTCTCCATCATGCCAGACTGCGTCATCACGGATGGTGAAGTTGTAGAGAGTCGCGTCAGCGGAGACGGCAAAGCTTTCGGCCAGCTCGGGGACGGGATCGCCAAACGAGTTGAAACGCACCAGCGCTCCGTACAGTAATCGATTGATATCTCGATCCACCTGGTTTCCGCGATCGAGCAGGGGATTGAGGCGTACCGACTGTCCGACGACGCCTTCGGCAAAAGATCCGCCATGAACAGGCTGTACGAAGGTGGCTTCAGGGTCCGGGGTTTGGCCGAGCAAGAGCCCGAGAACCAGTAAAAGGCCCCCGAGGGCGATTACTAACTGCCAAATGATCTTACGCATAGGTCGTGGGTGAGGTTATCCGGGGAAGGTGACGTTCAGAATCGCGAGCACGAAGAACACAACGCTCAGCCCAATGGTTAGATTGAAAAGCAATCGCTCAATTCCGCGCCGAACGTGATACCCGCCGCCGGCTCCCATATCGCCGCCGCCCAGGCCGCCCAGGCCAACGCCGCGGCTTTGCAGAACGACCATGATAATGAGCGTGACCGAAACGATGATGAGGGCAAGATCGAGATAAAACTTCAAGCTGCTTCCTCCTGGGCGGGGCGGATTATAGCATACGGATTGCCAGCGCCTTCCTGAGGCCTATGGCTTCTTGAGGCCTATAGCCTACTACGCATAGCCGCGAAACTCTAATCTGGAGAAACTTTCAAGGAATGTGTCGTCGCGCCTCACCTGGACTCGCGCTTGAGATAGGCTTCCATAAATTCGGTGAGATCGCCATCCAAAACCGCGCTCGTGTTGCCACGTTCGTGGTTTGTTCGATGGTCCTTGACCATCTGATAGGGGTGGAGCACATCGGAGCGGATTTGGCTTCCCCATTCGGCGCTGACATGCTCGCCCTTTATCTCCGCCATTTGCTCTTCTCGTCTCTGCCGTTCTAAATCAAGCAAGCGCGCACGTAGCACCCGCATCGCATTGTCCTTGTTTTGAGTCTGAGACCGTTCATTTTGGCTGGTGACAACAATTCCTGTGGGTTCGTGTGTGATGCGCACTGCGGTTTCATTTTTCTGTACATTCTGCCCGCCAGCTCCTGCCGATAGGAAAGTATCAATCTTCAAGTCCTTTGGCAGGATCTCGAGCTCAGTGTCGGTCTCTACCTGCGGGTAAACCTCAGCCAAGGCAAACGATGTGTGTCTGCGACGAGCGGAGTCAAAGGGCGAGATGCGAACGAGCCGGTGAACGCCGCGCTCCGATCGCAAGTAGCCATATGCGTAATCTCCGTCCACCGCGATGGTCACGCTCTTGAGGCCCGCCTCTTCCCCCTCGCTGCGATCCAGGATTTCGGTTCGGAAATCTCTGCTCTCCGCCCACCGAAGGTACATTCTCTCGAGCATCTGTGCCCAATCCTGCGAATCGGTACCTCCCGCTCCAGCGTGAATGGCCAGGATTGCGCTATCGGCATCGTATTTGCCGGATAGCAGGCTGGCAAATTCGATGCCTTCAAGTTCTGCATCAATAGTGCTCAGCTCTTGCGCAATATCGTCCTGTAGTGTCTCATCGCCTAATCCAGCCAGCTCCAGTGCGTCTTCTGTGCGCTGATTTAGCGTTCGCCAGGTCTCGACTTCTTTTCGCAGCCTTGCGAGCTTGCGCATCGTGACCTGGGCGCGCGCAGGATCGTCCCAGAGGTTTGGGTCTTCGGCAGCGCGCTCCAGCTTAGTTAATTGTTTTTCTTTTTCAGGGAAATCAAAGCCGCACCAGGAGTTCCTGGAGACGTGCCTGGCTTGAATTCAGTGCGGCGATCAGGTCATCCATTGGCTTTTGCAATTCTTTGTCTAGGCTGGGGGCCAGGGATTCGAACCCCAATTTTTCGGTCCAGAACCGAAAGTCCTACCATTAGACGAGCCCCCAGCGAACCCGGCGAATTCTATCATAGGGGCTCATTGCAGCGATTTAAGAGCCTTTTGGGCGGCTTCCAGTCGCTCCAATACAAGCTCCTTACCTAATAGCTCCATCGTTTCGATCAGGGGCGGGCTCACCCTTTGACCGGTCACAGCAATGCGCAGGATTCCGAACAGTTGTCCCACTTTAAGGCTGAGAGCTACGGCCAATTCGCGGAGGGAGAACTCCAGTCGATCGGTTTCCAATTGACCAAATTCCTTCACAACTGCAATCGAGCGGCGTATCGCCTCTGATGACTCGTCGGGCGTCATGTTCTTTCCAACCAGCGCTTTAGGATCTGGTTCGACGGGGTCCCGAAAAAGGAAGCCTGCCATATCGACCGCTTCGTCCAGAGTGCGAATTCGCTCCTGGATGAGCGGCGCTACTCGCAAGAGCTGATCTTCGGTAACGTTCAAGTTTGCGGCATAGAAATAAGGCAGCAGCTTTTCCACCAGTTCCTGCTCAGATAGGGAACGGATGTGAAGGCCGTTGAAATGATCCAGCTTGCTAAAGTTGACCGCAGCCGGGCTGGCGCTTAGCTTGGCAAGAGAGAATTTTTCAATCAGATCTGCCATTTTGAAGAATTCAGTATGATCGTCGTAGGACCAGCCCATGAGGGCTAGCCAGTTCACAGCCGCCTGTGGAACATACCCTAGCTCTTTGAACTCCAGCGGATGAACCGCATGCGACTTCCCAGAACTGTGTCGCTTGCTCAGCTTGCCTTTGCCTGATGGATTAAGCAAAACGGACATATGTACCCAAGAGGGCTGTTCCCAACCATAGGCTTCATAGATCAGCACATGCAATGGAAATGTCGGCAGCCATTCTGAAGTCCGCAGTACATGCGTGATCCCCATCAAATGGTCGTCTACCATCGCCGCTAGATGATAGGTCGGCAATCCATCGGACTTTAAAATGATGTAGTCGTCCAGCGTGGCGTTCTCAACCGTGATCTCGCCTCGAATAACGTCGACGCCGACGGTTTGGCCTTCTTGCGGCGTTTTGAACCGAACGACGGAGGCTTCGCCGTCATGCTTTCGTTGGCTTGCTTCCTCGGGGCTCAGGCGCCTGCATAAACCGTCGTACCGAGGCGGTTCTTTTCTTGCCTGCTGCTCCTGGCGGACGGTCGCAAGCCGCTCGGGGGTGCAGAAACAATAGTAAGCGTGGCCAGATTCGACGAGCTGTTCCCCGTGCTCCAGATAGATGTCCACGCGCTCCGATTGTCGATAAGGCGCGTGGGGGCCGCCTACATCGGGCCCTTCATCCCACTCCATCCCCAGCCATGACAATGCCTCATAAATTTCATCCTCCGCTCCTGGCACAAATCGCTTTCGATCCGTGTCCTCGATGCGAAGCACGAATTTCCCCTTTGTCTGGCGAGCCAGCAGATAGTCGTAGAGCGCGGTCCGTGCACCGCCGATATGAAGACGGCCTGTGGGGGAGGGGGCAAAACGAACGCGGGCGGGTGACTCGGTGGACAAGGCTTTATAGCTCGATTCGCTTGTGCCGCAGGATCACACTCTCGACTAGACCAATTCCAAGCAACGTGGTCAGCAGCGATGATCCTCCTTGCGAAAGGAAGGGGAGAGGCAACCCCGAAACTGGCAGCAAATTAAGATTCATCCCTACGTTAAATGAGGCCTGAAATAACAATAGAATCGCGACCCCATAACATATCAGCGAGCCAAAACTATCGCGCGCCATGCGTGCCGCGCGCAAGCACCGATAGACCACAAACATGATCAAAAGCAGGAAGGCGATGGCGCCGATGAAACCAAATTCCTGAGACATAGCCGAGAATATGAAGTCGGTATGGCGCACCTTCAGGAAGCGCAGTTGGACCTGAGTCCCGCTTCCATAACCCTGACCCAATAATCCCCCGGATCCAATGCTGATCAGCGCCTGCTCAACGTTGTAAATATCGCCAAAGCGTTCATCCGGGTTAGGAAACAGGAAATTCACCACCCGCGTCATTTGATAGTTGCGTAGAAAGAAAAAGTCCTCACCTGCTGGATAGTCCTGGACGATGTAATTAATCAGCAGGGGAGCTGCCACTACGGCTATCAGTACAACCACCACCAGCAGAATTCCAAGCTTAGACATTCCTACGCCCGCAGCCCATACCAACGCTAGCCAGATCACCATCAGCACAATCGCAGTACTGAGATCTGGCTGAATAAGGATCAGTGCCGCCGGGACCGCGACCAGCGCAAGGCTCTTGAGGATGGTGCGCATCTCGCTGATGCGTTCCTTGTTGCGAGCCAGGAAATCTGCCAAGACCAGAATCATCAGGATCTTGGCCAGCTCGGAGGGTTGGATCGTTACGGTAGCGAGCTGAAACCAGCGTGCGGATCCAAAACCAACAACGCCTGCAATTGGAATCAAGGCTAAGAAGATCAGGTTAAAAATGTATATGGGCCGGGATAGCGCGGCCCATATCCGGTAATCGATGGCGGCGGTCGCCAGCAGCAGGATGAGGCTGACGAGGCCAAAAATGGCCTGTCTGCCAACCACATTGAGCTCGACCAACTCGGGATTGTCGGCGATGGCGGATCGAATCATCGCCACCCCAGCGATCGTCAGCAGAGCAACGGTCGCCAGGAGCCAGACGTCAAAGTGACGCCAGATTCTTGCAGGAGCCTGCATTCAGTTAGTGTGCGCGCTGCCGTCGCGTTGCGAGCGGAATGTCGGCAACTAGGCGCTGCTTCTTGCGATCTCTGGTTAGTGAGATCTCGACTCGCTCGCTGTCGATATCCACATGTCGTGATATCGCGGCTATTAGATCATCTTTCATAGCCTCGATTTTAGCAGGTGAAAGGCCCGCTCGGTCGTTGACCAGAATGAATTGCAGCCGCTGCTTAGCCGTTCTGGCCGAGCCACCACGCCTAGCGCGCAGCCAATCAATGATCATGCGGGCTGCCCTCCCGCCTTCACCATACGGGTCAGGCGGTTGAAAAGCCCGGCCTCTGCTTCGAAATTCTCAATGGGCACTTCGTCGCCCATGAGTCGAGCGGCGATCGAGCGAAACGCGCCGCCGGCTTTGCTGCGGCCGTTCAACACGATCGGGACGCCTTGATTCGAAGCTTTGAGAACGCCTTCGTCTTCCGGTACGACTCCAATCAATTCGATCGCAAGGATGTCGACGACATCTTCAGCTCTCAGCATTTCTCCCCTGCGGACCATGTCGGCCTTCACCCGGTTGAGGATCAGTTTTGGTTCGTCCTTTTCCTCGGCTTCCGTCATCCCGATGATGCGATCGGCATCACGAACCGCTGAAACCTCCGGATTGGTCACGATTAATACAACATCGGCAGGCGCCAACGCATTTCGAAAGCCGCGTTCGATCCCAGCTGGCGAATCGATCACAATCCAATCGTGCTCGGGCCTGAGCTCGTCCGCGACCCGCACCATGTCTTCTGGCGAAACCGCGGTCTTGTCCCGAGTCTGAGCCGCGGGGATGAGATACAGGTTGCTAAACCGCTTGTCTTTGATCATCGCCTGTCGAAGCTTGCAGCGGCCCTCGATGAAGTCCACCAGGTCGTACACAATTCGATTTTCAAGACCCATTACGACATCTAAGTTTCGCAAACCGATGTCTGCATCGATGCATACCACTTTCTGGCCTGCTTCAGCCAGAGCCGTGCTCAGGTTGGCAGTGGCCGTGGTTTTGCCGACGCCACCCTTCCCAGATGTGACGGTCACTACGGTTGCGCTCAAGATTTCCTCCTTCTTAGTTGTGCTTCCAACTCTGTGCCACGAACTGTCCTTCCTTCAGCATCGCCATTTCAGGACGCGGCTTCCCCTTTCGTTCCGGCGAGATACTGATCTGCGTACCGATTCGAAGCTGAGTGGGCGCGAGATCCAATGCGCACACTACAGCGTTGGTGTTTCCTGTCGCGCCGGCATGTACTACGCCGCGAACCCGACCCCACACGACGACATTTCCACCAGCCACAATCTCCGCCCCCGGATTCACATCGCCGATGACCACCACATGGCCCGGGTGGCGGATCACATGGCCGGAGCGCAGCGTTCGATGCACAAGAATCGCCTGGCCGCCTCCCAGATCTGGCTCAATTGGTTCCAGCTCCGAATCCTGTTCGAGGTTGGGTCGGGGAATTTCCAGGGCCAGCCCGAGATCGGCGCCCGCAATACGGGTTTGTTCCGAGGTGGCCAATATCGCAGTTAGCGCGATTTCTCGTTCGCTCAGTTCATCTCTTAGACCGCCGAGCTCGGCAGCGCTCAGCGCGCGGTCGGACATCTGCAGGGCGACATTCGCCCCGCGGAAGAAATCAGAACGTTCGTCAATGGCTAGCAGGAGAGTGGGCCGTACGAGGCTCCAGGTCCCTTCCGGTACCGTGACCAACAGGCCGTCGCCGATGCCCTTCATTACAAGCGAAGTATTCATATGGCCATCGGGCGGCGAGTATAGCACCTAGACCTTGGGGGGGCCAGGAGGCGTACCCCTACATATAGCGCTGTTAGGTTGGGATCTAGCGGTTGGCGTCGATGGCCTTCAGCTCAAAATAGGCCTCGATGACTTGCTTGACAATCGGGCCGGCGGTTACCGCTCCCTCGCCGCCGTTGTATACGAAGGCAACAACCACGATTTCTGGGTTCTCGTAGGGCGCAAAGGCGGTGTACCAGGAGTGCGTGGGCCAATTTCCGGGTACACAGAGGTTTCTATTGAAGGCGGTTACATCGCAGAACTCACCGGTTCCCGTTTTTCCGCCAGATGAGATGCCGTCGAGAACCGCATACTGGTTCGCCGTGCCATCCTCGTCGTCAACCACAAGCCGCATGCCCTCGCGGGCTAGTTCGAGAACGCCGGGAGAGACCGTGATGTCAGGTGAGGCGGAATGGGCGGCGATGAGATCATCCCGAAGCTCGGGCTCCATGCTCTCACAGCTAGCCGCGATTTCGCCCGCATTCTCCATAAGCACACCGTCCGCAATATCCCACAGTACACATGGTTCGTACCGATGCTGAATATTTCCTTCTCCGTCCAGAACTTCCGCAACCACATGCGGCCACATTACGCGGCCGCCGTTTGCGATGGTCGATATGGATGTCAGCACCTGAAGTGGCGTGGC
>CAYZXF010000470.1:0-8192 GCA_964482355.1 uncultured Anaerolineaceae bacterium
TCATCCTGCATCTGGGTGAGGGCCCGCAGGTACAGCGGTAAGCGGCCCACGACGATGTCTGGAACGGGGGAGTTGCGCATTGCAGCCCCTTACATAAGGTTATGCGCGTTGAATCTATCATAGCCACATGACAAGTGCAAATTGGAGCAATCAGGGGCAGGAAAAGCTCCGTCCTCGAGGCACTTCGGCGGATGAGTATAATCCTTCGGGCTCAAGCCAATAAAAATGCTATTCGAGCAGGAAAAACAATATGTTCTTAGATGAAGTGCGGATATTTGTCGCTTCCGGAAGCGGAGGGGACGGAATTGTCCATTTCCGCCGTGAGAAATACGTTCCTCGCGGTGGCCCGGATGGTGGCAATGGGGGGAGGGGTGGCGACGTCATCCTTACGCTGACACAGGGGCTCACGACATTGTCACGCTTCCGCCGCAAACGTCACTTTAAGGCCAATCCGGGGGGAAGGGGAGGGCGCAGCAACCGTACAGGAAAAAGCGCAGACAACATCATGGTTCCGGTGCCGCCTGGCACGATCGTCATGGATGACGAAACGGGTAAGTTTGTGGGCGAGCTAATGACCCCTGGAGATCAAATAGTAATTTGCCGAGGGGGGCGGGGCGGGAAAGGCAACGCTCGTTACGCTAATTCCCGCAATCGGGCACCGAGAATGGCCGAGAAGGGGGAGCCAGGGGAGGAATTTTGGCTCAAACTGGAATTACGCTTGTTGGCTGATGTTGGAATCGTCGGTCTGCCTAACGCCGGAAAGTCCACGCTGTTGGCTTCAGTCACTGGCGCGCAACCTAAAATAGCGGAATATCCCTTCACAACACTTGTGCCAAACCTCGGGGTAGCAGACATCAATGACGAGGTCACTCTTGTCCTGGCAGATATCCCGGGGTTAATTGAAGGAGCACACGCGGGCGCGGGATTGGGCGCAGGATTCTTGAGGCATATATCACGCACGCGGGCTTTGATCCATCTCATCGACGGATCTGCAGAAGACCCTATCGCCGATTACTCGCAGATCAATTCAGAACTTGCGCTTTTTGATGAAGCGCTAGGCGACAAAATGCAGGTGGTAGCAATCAATAAAATGGATCTCCCGGAGGTCGAACAAAGTTGGGTTGAACTTTCTTCGCGATTCGAAAAGATTGGCGTCAGACCCTATGCGATCTCAGCTTTGGCTCGGAATGGTTTGAAGGAAGTCTTGTTTGAAGCGCACCGCTTAGCTCAAAGCGTGACCATTGCCAATGAGACCGAGGACCAGCTTCCAGTCTATAAACCTGAGCCCGATGGCTCGGCCTTCGCGATCGGACGCGATCCAGATGGCTCCTGGCGGGTTACCGGCCAGGGAGTTGAGCGCGCGGCGGCAATGACCTATTGGGAATACGAAGAAGCGGTGCGGCGATTTCAGCAGCTGCTGGTCCGAATTGGAGTGAATGACGGACTGCGAGAAGCAGGCATTCGAGCCGGGGATACGGTTCACATCGGGGAATACGAGATGGAGTGGAAGGAATGATCGGGGTATTCGGCGGAACGTTCGACCCGCCTCACATTGGCCACCTGGTGCTGGCCGACGAAGCGCGGGCCGAATTGAATCTGAAGAAAGTGCTTTGGGTCGTCACCGGAGAGCCTCCCCACAAACCCGACCGTCCGATGCTCGCGGCCGAACATCGGCTGAAAATGGTGGAGCTCGCCATCCAGCATGATCCTGCATTTGAGTTGTCGCGGCTTGAGGTAGATCGCCCAGGGCCGCACTATGCGGTGGATACCATGGCCCAATTAGCGGAAAGTCAACCCGCCGATCAACGCGCTTATATCATGGGCAAAGACTCGCTGCAGGATCTCCCCTCTTGGAAATCTCCTGAGCGATTCATCGAACTGACAGACGCGATGATCGTACTAAATCGCCCCGACATCGAGGTTGATCTGGAGCTGCTTAATGAGCGGCTACCGGGACTTGCCAACAAGGTGCACTTGATTGGCGTTCCATTAGTAGATGTAGCGTCGCGCGATATTCGGCACAGAGTTGCTTCGGGAAGGCCATACCGATATCTGGTGGCGCGCTCGGTTGCTGATTACATCGTTCACAATGACCTGTATTTGTGAGTTTGTTTAATGATCGCCCTTTTCGCGCGGCCGCAGTTGGTCACTTTGCTGTTGATCTGATCAACAGCCAGCGGGCATTGATCCTTGCCACCTGGAGCACCCCATTTGGCTTGTCCAACTCCCTAATAGGTATCCTCAGTACAGCCTACATTCTGCTCGGTTCTACCCTGCAACCTGTTTTTGGCTTGCTCGCGGATCGTATCGGCGCGCGATGGGTAGCTACCCTGGGAATACTTTGGATGGCGCTGAGTTTTGGAATGGCCGTACTGGTTCCCGGGAGAGTGGCTCTTCTGCTGCTCGTGCTCACCGCGATCGGATCAGCTGCCTTTCACCCCGCAGGTACCGCGGAAGCAACAGAACGCGCCAGGCAGCATTTCATCGCCAAAGTTGCATACGCGGCCTCACTATTTTTCCTGTTTGGCCAGATGGGATTGGCACTAGGGCCGGCATTAGGCGGTGTGATCGTCGAGCTGCAGGGCGTCTCGGGATTGATCGTACTGCTGACCGTGGTGATTCCGGTTGGAATCTATGCCGGATTAAGCATTCCGAGCGGAGGGCGCCATACTGCCACGGTCCGCGATGCATTGTCCAGTGTAGGCGACTGGCGGGGGTTTGTTCCATTCGCAACTGTAATCGCCTTGCGATCGTGGTCGGCCATGACGATGATCGCCTTCATTCCAAAGTATTACAGCGATCTTGGATACCGTCCGGCTGCGTTCGGAATATTCGCCGCGATGTATATGGGTGGTTCGGCGATAGGCGGTGTTGCTGGGGGTTGGCTCGCGGATCGAAAGAACAAGCGGGTGCTCGTCAGCCGCTCGTTGATCCTGGCAGGAATCCCCCTTTTGCTAATGGTGGTTCTCGGCGCCAGTACTTGGGGATATCTAATCGTGTTCTTAGCAGGCGGGCTGATTGGGATGTCCCATAGCCCAATCGTAGTTCACGCGCAGGGAATGATGCCAGCCTATGCAGGCGCAGCATCTGGAGCAGTGTTAGGTTTTACCTTCGCGAGCGGAGCGATTGGGATACTCATCAGCGGCTTCCTTGCCGATCAGTTCGGCTTTGACGTGGTTTTCACTGTGGCAGCCGCTACCGTGATTTTGAGCGGATTGCTGGCAGCCAGGGCCCGATCATGGGCAACCACACCTGTTGCGGCAGGGCCTGCGTAGCCTTAATTTCCGCCAGAGTAAGCCCTTGACTAGGCTTCTCGCTCCTTATTCTCTTTCATCCACGCTTCCTTCTCTTCTTCTTGGGCTCGGGTTTTTCCGATTCGGCTTGAGTCTCCTGGGCATTGGCCTCGGGATTTACCACCTCCGCCTCCAGCTCTGGCTCCGCCTCTACGACTTCAGCGGGTTCCTCAGGCTCCGATGCTGCTGGCTCCGTACCGGCAGCAGGAGAAGCTTTTTTCAATTGCTCCAGCGATATGCGATTTGAATGTCGGCAACGGGGACAGTTAGAATCGTAGTGAGTGCCGCCTGTCTCTTCCAGCGCCTGGAGCGCGAATGCGGCTTCTTCTTTTTTGATGGCGAAGCTCCAGCCACATCGGTAACAGCGAATCTGCATTGCAGTCCTCCCTCAGGAATCCGATCGGGACGAATTTGAACCGACCGTCCCTAAGCCTATTCCAATCAAGATCAACACCCCTCCAACAAGCCGTAAGGTCGTCGGGGTTTCGTCAAGATAAACCAGCGCCAAAACGCCAGAAGCTACAGGTTCGGCCAACAGCACAAGAGAGACTATGGCTGCGGCAACATACCCAAGCGCCCAATTATAGGAGGTGTGAGCAATTAATTGAGGAAATATGGCAAGAAGGAAAAGCCACAAATAGGTTGTTGGTTCAAATCCAAAGAATGGTGCTCCCTGGAATAGCGCTGCAATAATCAGTGCAATCGCGGCCGCGCCGTAGGCGATTCCAATGTACGGGACCAGAGATACGGTTTGGCGTACTCGACGCCCTACGATGATATAGCCCGCGCCTGCTGCTGCTCCGGCCAAAGCCAGCAGGTCGCCGCGGATGGCGGTCCCCTGCAAGAGCTCATTGAGCTGGAGGCAGCCTTCTGCTCCGCATGCGTCACTGATCCCCACGATGAGACTTCCAACCATGGCAATCAGCAGGCCAATCAGCAAATATCGGCTGATTGACTCTCCAAGAAGCAACGGAGAAAGTGCGGCGACCATCAACGGGGCGGTTTGAACGAGCACCACCGAGCTTGCCACACTCGTGTACTCCAGAGAGGTAACCCAGGTCCCTATATGAATCGCCAGAAACAACCCTGCCAGCAAAGAAAGGCGGCGGTTGTTGCGAGGCAGCGTTTGAAGCTCTTCTTTGTGCCGCAACAGAACGAGCGGTGAGAGCAGCAACGCAGCAACTGCCAGCCGATACGCCGATATGACAAGCGATGTGGCTTCGGACTGCGCAAACCGGATGAAGATGGATGAGAAAGATGCTGCCAGCACGGCAAGCGCCAATACAGCGCCGACCGGTGGACGCGATTCCGCATTTCGCATGGCAAACGTCACTATCGTTGCGGGATGCCAGAGTCTAAGATGTTTGGCCTTGCGATGAAAGGGCTTGAATTTGCTTCAAGCGGATTGACGCCACAGCGTGGACCGTTGTAAACTGGGCTGTAGAAGATAAGCGCTATCTGATCGTAGCGAGCTAGAGACTATAATTCCTTGGAGGAAATGAATGACTTACATTATCACTAGCCTTTGCTTGCGGGACGGTTCGTGTGTGGATGTGTGCCCCGTCGAGTGCATCATTCCAGGAAAACCGGTCGAGCAATGGCCCTGGTTCTACATCGATCCAGACGTATGCATCGATTGCGGTGCATGCATCCCAGAGTGCCCTTATGAAGCCATCTTCCCGGAGGAAGAAGTGCCGGCGGATTATGTTGCAAAGGGAGGCGAAGTGCTCAGCATGCCGCAAGGTACGGCGGGTTACGAAATTCCTTGGGAAGGCGAAGACGAACACGGCGAGGCGGTTAAAGTGTTTGCCACCCGGGTGGCAGAAGCTGGAGAAGAGATCGATTTCTCCGCAGACATCCCGCCAAACTATGATTACTTCACGGAGGGGATGGGCTACAAGGCCCTCGATGAGTAGCTGGAGCGTGTCTTAAGCTATGTGAGGGAGCCTTCGGGCTCCCTTTTTTTGCGAGGAACCGTCTTACGAAGGCCCGAACCTTTGCGGCCAGAATTGTGATCGAACGAGCACGAGCATTTGGTGAGGCCCACCGAGAGGAAATTCATGACCGACGTCCGCGTTGAGAAAGACTCACTGGGGGAAGTAGAAGTCCCCAACGGCGCGCTGTATGGTGCGCAAACCATGCGCGCTGTCGAAAATTTTCCCATCTCTGGTTTGAAGCCGTGGCGAGCGTTCATTTGGTCGATGGCGACCATAAAGCGCGCCGCTGCGGAAGTGAATGCCGATTTGGGAAACCTCGATCAAGAGCTGGCGGATGCCATCGTAACTGCGGCGCAAGAGGTGATCGATGGAAAGTGGGACGACCAATTTGTTGTTGATCCGTTCCAGGCTGGCGCTGGTACCAGCCACAACATGAACACAAATGAAGTGATTGCCAATCGAGCGACCGAAGTTCTCGGCGGGATGGCTGGCGAGTATCGAGTTCATCCGAACGACCATGTGAACATGGCGCAATCCACCAACGATACGATCCCGACTGCGATTCGCCTGGGTTGCCTCTGGCGATTGGACGAAATGCTGAAGGTGGTCGGAGACCTGGCTGCCGCGCTAGAGGTCAAGGCTGGTGAATTCGATGGAATTGTAAAATCTGGCCGTACTCATTTGCAGGATGCGGTTCCAATTCGACTGGGTCAAGAATTTGGCGGCTATGCCAGGGCGGTCGCTCGCGATCGAGAGCGAATTGAACGGGCGGCCATGGGACTGAGGCGCTTGGGTATCGGGGGCACCGCTACCGGCACCGGCCTGAACGCACATCCTGAATACCAACAACGTATGGTTGTCAAGCTTCATGAGCTCTCAGGCCTCGATCTGGAGGCATCAGACAACCTGTTTGAGAGCATGCAGTCGATGGCCGACATGGCTGACTTCTCTGCGTCGCTCCGAACCCTGGCGCTGACCCTCACTCGTATTGCGAACGACTTTCGGCTCCTCTCGTCCGGACCGGCGACCGGCTTGGACGAACTTCGGCTGGCCCCGGTGCAGCCCGGATCGAGCATCATGCCTGGGAAGGTCAATCCGGTTATGGCCGAAATGCTCAATATGGCCATGTTCCATGTCATTGGGTGCGATACAACGGTGTCCTTAGCGGTGCAGGCTGGTCAGTTGGAGCTCAACGTCATGATGCCGATCCTTGCCCACAATCTGTTTGAAATGATGCAGGTAACGATCGGCTCGGTTCAAGCCTTTACGCAACGATGTGTTGTCAGCCTTTCGGCGAATGCGGAGAAGGCTTCTGGCTGGCTGGAGAAGAACGCGATCGTTGTGACGGCCCTCAATCCGTTGATTGGATACAGCCAGGGCGCCGAGCTGGTGAAAGAAGCGCTTAAGCACAATTCGACCGTCGGGTCCGTCGCTAAGGAGAAGGTTCAGTCTAATACTTTGATGCACGTTGGCGAGGATCGACCGCTTACGGAAGAGGAACTCGAAACGGCGCTGGGAGACATGCGCCGATTGACCGAGGGCGGTATTCAAGGATGAGCCGCTCACACAAGAAAACTTGATGTGCGTGGAATCCTGATAGCACCCGAGCAGCTTCAACAAATGCTCGAGCATGTCGCCCATGAAGCGCCGATTGAAGCTTGCGGCCTTCTTGGCGGTTCCAACTCCCGGGTACAGCAAGTTGTTCCGGTCAAGAACGCAGCCGAAAGCCAGGTCCGCTACCGCATGGATCCGGCAGAGCAGGTCGGTGCGTTATTTGGCTTTGAGGAACGAGGGATAAAGCTGGTTGCCATCTACCACTCTCACCCTTCAGGGCCGCCCGGCCCGTCCTCCATCGATATCCGCGAGGACGCGTATCCTGAAGTGTTCCAAGTCATTTGGTTCTTAGAAGCGGGGGACTGGGTGTGTCGCGCCTACCGTTACGGTGATAGCGGAGCGGTCGAAGTACCGCTTGGTCTGGGCTCAGGCGATGAAGAGCACGGCGGCCAGGAGCAATAGCGAAACCCCGGCAAATTCGTAGACCAACCGCGTGCTGAGAGACTTATGCAGCAGCGCCACAAGCAGGCCGATAGACACGTATGTAGTAAGACCCACCACCAACGCGACCTGCATCGGGCGAGTGGGCCAATAATGCAATCCCCACGCAATTTGAGACGCAATTAGCCCGCAGGCAATCGAGTAAGGCAAGATCGCTCTATTCGTAGATTCCAAATTCAGCGCTCGCCAACATACAATCATGCTTGCTGCAAATATGGCGGGCACACTGAAGACAGCCCTGAGCCCGCCCGCAAGAGCGGCGAACGCTACTCCGACGACAAGCACGACACCCAAAGTTCGCAAACCGATGGTTGCGCCGCGAGCCCGAGGGTCGCGCTCGTCGAACACAAGAAATTCGGCGTATAGCACCCCCACCAGCAGGCTCCCAGAAAAGGCTAATCCAATGAACCATGCCGAACCTATTGGCAGCTGATTTAATGCCGCGCCCAATCCCAGCGCCGCCAAGCCCGGTAGCAGTCCAACCGGAAACTCGAGTTTACGAATGAGCGCCAGAGGATGGGAGCGCAGAACCCAGAGAGCTCCAGTAGCTGCCAGAGCTGCAGAAAGCGAAAGCATTACGACTCGAACATCGATGCTTACCGGCACAACGAGACCAAACAGGGCCAGTTCGGCTTCCAAGCTGGGAAGAGTGACAATTCGTATCAGAGCGTAAGAGATGAGAATCAATGCGGTGAGCGCGCCAACACGATCTCGATTGGGCTGCGGGAGGGGGGTTGCGATTTCCACTAAGCAGTTATTTTAGCCCAATCGATGCCGCCATGATCCGGCCTCTTTACAAGCAGCGTGGGTTCGGCCTCCCCTGTTACAAACAAGCCACCTTGGTGCATCCGTGCCAGATTCCCCCCATCTGGTGAGAGGCGTGGATTAGCCAGATCTAAGAATGCGG
>CAYZXF010000471.1:0-8464 GCA_964482355.1 uncultured Anaerolineaceae bacterium
ATCGCGGGGGCCATCGTCGATCGATCGAACCGTAAGCTGGTCTTGATGCTCAGCGATCTAGCTGCGGGTCTGATGACCATAGTGGTCCTGATCCTTTTCGCTACTGATCAGCTGCAGATCTGGCACTTGTTTGTCACTGCCGCATTTGCATCAGCGTTCGAAGCCTTTCAATTCCCAGCTTACTCTGCCGCCATCACACTCATGCTACCTAAGGATCAATATGCACGCGCGAGCGGCATCCAATCCCTTGTTCATAGCGCCTCGATGATTGCCTCACCCATCCTGGCCGGATTATTGATCGGGGTGATCGGCATTGGCGGCATCCTTGTAATCGACATCGTTACTTTTGTGGCAGCGATCCTGGCATTGTTTGTGATCTTTATCCCGCAGCCAGAACAGTCTGCCGCCGGAAAAGAAGGCCAGGGCAGTATTTGGAGGGAATCGGCCTACGGATTTCGCTACATCTTCGACCGACCCAGCCTAACCGGGCTGCTCACGATCTTTTTCCTGATCAACTTCATCGCCTCTTTCAGCCTGATACTGCTATCGCCGATGATCCTGGCACGCACCGGCGATGACCAGGTTGCTCTAGGCACAGTAATGGCGATCTTCGGCCTGGGTGGCCTAGCGGGCGGCCTGCTGCTGAGCGTCTGGGGAGGACCTAAACGGCGGATCAATGGAGTCTTGGTGGGTCTGGCGCTGTCCAGCATTCTTGGCCTGACGCTGCTTGGGCTGGGGCAGACGACCGCGGTCTGGGCGGCGGGGGCATTCCTACTCATGTTCTTTATTCCATTCATCCAGGGGTCGAGTCAGGCCATTTGGCAATCGAAAGTCGCGCCTGACGTACAAGGACGAGTATTTTCCGTACGCCGCCTGTTGGCGCAGATCACGGCACCGGTGGCCTTTCTACTAGCGGGTCCGCTTGCCGACGACTTCTTTGAACCCGCGATGCAAGCAGGAGGCAGTCTGGAATCCACCTTCGGAGGCTTGGTCGGCACCGGCACGGGGGCCGGCATGTCGCTGATTTTCATCATCACCGCGTTGCTAGGAACCGTAGTTTCGCTGGCTGGATATTTGGTGCCCGCGATCCGCAATATCGAAGACATCCTTCCGGACTACGATGAAGAACCAGAACTGATACTTGACGGCACGGAGCATACCGCCAGCGAGCAAGTTGTTCCTGCTTAGCAATACTTAAGTCAACCAGGAGAAGAGAATGTCCGAAAACGGATACAAGAACACCGAACCGAATCTTTCTTGGGATTTAGGCACCGCCTACGATCTGTTCGTGAGCCTACAAGTGCTACACGAACCCTCAACCTTTGGCCTGCGTGCTGCCTGGGCGGCGGGGATGCGTTCGCGCCTGCCTGTGACGGAGCGTGAAACCCTGGAACAGTTTCAAAACGGAAAAATGGCCATGCCACTTCACTGGGTCTATGAGCTCCCGAACCCTAAGGACGGCTCAATTGTCCTGCGCGCGCTGAAAGAAATGGCGCCTGAAGATCGCCTGGAGGTACTGACGCTTAAGCCAGGAGATCCGCAATCATTCGAACAAATATTTTTCGATGTTCGAGAAAAGGGAACATGGGACGATTCCCAGTTGGAAGAACTCATCAGCCAAGCTAAAGAGACGCATGGGGGGGAAAAAGTCCAGAGGGAAGCCCTCGAGATTGCGCTCGATTTATGGGCGGAGGCGGAGGTGGCTGGAGAGAAATTTCTGACGGCACTGCGCGCATACTACGAAGTTTTCTTCGCGGAAGAAGAGAATCGGATTCGACCCGCTCTGGAAGAGGGGCTTGAGAGGGCACGAAATTTGGCCGATGGCATGTCGTTCTCGGATCTGCTGGAAGAGCTCTCTCAGGGAGTGATCCTGGAGGAAGTTTTCAAGACGCCGAATATAGTCCTGACCCCTTCATTTTGGGGATCACCGCTGCTTATCCTCGACCAGATCGCGGAAGATCGGGAGATCATCCTTTTCGGGGCTCGTCCTCTGGATGCATCTCTGGTGCCAGGAGAGGTCGTTCCGGATGTGCTGCTGCGCGGCCTTAAGGCATTATCAGACTCGACCCGACTGCGCATTTTGCGCTACCTCTTGGAGGAAGCGCTCACTCCTTCGCAGCTGTCGAGGCGACTGCGGCTTCGCTCGTCCACAGTCGTCCATCACTTGGACGTTTTGCGCCTGGCCACACTGGTTCAATTTAGAATTGGAGAGCATGGAAAGGATCGACGCTACGCGGCGCGGCCAGAGGCGGTCGCAAGCTTGATGCAATCGCTCGACGTCTTTCTCGATCAGAGGGAGCCGGAACCGAGTCCGATTGAAGCCGAAGTTTCCGGGGACTAGCGCAGAGTGAGCCCCAAGCTGGGGGGAGTGGTGGATGTAGAACTTTATGCCGGCGCCGCACTTGGAGAACCCAGCACTTCATACTCTTGTTCGAGCTGGCGCCTAAATTGCTGTGTGTACAGCCGGTAATAGTGGCCTTTAGCATGCAGCAATTCCAAATGAGTGCCCATTTCAGCGATCTGCCCCTCTTCGATCACCAGAATTCGATCCGCACGTTTGATGGTCGACAATCTGTGGGCGATGATGAAGCTGGTCCGATCGGTCATCATGGCTTCGATGCCTTGCTGAATCAACGCTTCGGTCAGCGTATCCACCGAGCTGGTGGCCTCGTCCATGATAAAGATCTCAGGATCCGCCAGAATCGCCCGCGCCAGGCTGATCAATTGCTTCTGACCTACTGACAGTAAGACCCCGCCTTCTCCTACCTCTGTTTCATACCCCTGCTCCATGTCAACGATGAAGTCGTGAGCGCCTGCGATCCTGGCTGCCTCTATCACTTTGGCTTCGTCCGCCTCCAGATGACCGTAGCGAATGTTGTCCAGAACCGAACCGGAAAAAAGATGGGGGGTCTGCAATACCATCCCCAAGCGGGAGTGGATGGCCTCGAGCGAGAAGCTGGTGTAGTCCTGGCCCCCGATCCGGATCTTACCGCCGGTTGGCTCATAGAAGCGCGACAGCAGGTTGACGATGGTGCTTTTGCCGCCACCCGTCGGTCCAACCAGGGCAATGGTCTCCCCACGCGGGACCGTGAGCGAAAAGTCACGCAGGACGGGGCTGTCGGCATCGTAGTGGAAATCAACGTGGTCAAACTCGATGTCGCCAAGGATGCTGCCCGGATCGAATGCCTCCGGCCGATCGGTGATCTCCGGAATCGAATCCATCAGTGAAAAGACGCGCTCGCCGGAGGCAAGGGCGTGCTGAAGTTCGGCGTAGACCCTGGCCATTTCCTGGACCGGCCAGAGCATGAAAACGATGTAGGAAACAAACGCCGAGATGCCACCAATGGTCATGGCGCCCGACAAGACCTGCAGGCCGCCGAACCAAACCACGGCGCCAACGGCGAACGAGCTGACGATCTGGATGATCGGTAGAAAGAGCGCAGAGAGCCAGGCCGCTCGGAAACCGGCCCTATACATATCGCTGGTCAGACCATCGAACTCGCGCAGGTTTTGCTCTTCCCGGCCCAGTGCCTTCGTGACTCTTACGCCAGTGATGCTTTCAGCGAAAGCCCCGGTGATCTTGGAGTTGATCTTTCGTACCAGCCGAAACTCGCCCAGGATTCGTTTGCGGAACTCGAGTGCAGAGATGACGATCACCGGAACAAAGGCAAACACGATCAATGCCAGCTGCCAGTTGATGATCATCATGAAGATCATGGCGGTAAGGATGTTCAAAATGCCCCAGGTAACGTCTAACAAGCCCCAGGTCACCAATTCCGCCACCCGATCGGTATCGGAGGTCACGCGCGAGATGATCCAACCGACCGGGGTTCGGTCGAAATACGACAACGAGAGCTCCTGCAAATGGTTGAAGAGGGCGCGCCGCATGTCATAGCGGATGCGCTCGCCCAGAATGCCAGCCATGTAAATAAAGCCAAAGACACCGGCAGCTGAAACAAAGATCAAGCCCGCGTAGAGCGTTACCCACTTCATCAATACTGCCCGGTCGTTGGTCAGGATGGCGTCGTCGATCATCTTTGCGGTGATGAAAGTGAATATCGAATCGACCGTTGAGACCAGGGCAATGGTCAGCAGGAATCCAAGCACCCAGCGCCAATGAGGGCGAGCTTGCGCCAGAATGCGCTTCAGGGTTTGCCCCGAGAAGGCTGTAGTGAAGTCTTCTTCTTCGAATCCGAAATCAGACACCGGCGATTTCCTTCTCTAATTCGTCTTCGATACGAGTTTGTGCATCGTGGATCTGCTCGTAGAGGCCTCCCTCTTCGAGCAATTCTTCATGGGTGCCGCGCTGGACGATACGTCCGCCATCCAGCACAAGTATCAAGTCCGCACGCATGAGGCTCTGAATGCGATGAGCGATGATGAAACTGGTTCGATCCTGCATCAGACCCTCCAGAGCCTCGCGGATCAAAGCTTCCGTTTCCGGGTCGACCGAAGAAGTGGAATCGTCGAGGATCAGAATTTGCGGGTTCGCCAGCAGCGTGCGTGCGATGGCGATGCGCTGCTTCTGCCCGCCCGAGAGGGTGACGCCCCGCTCACCAACTAACGTGTCATAGCCTTCAGGAAAGGTAAGGATCACATCGTGCACTGCGGCCGCGCGCGCGGCAGCCTCGATTTCATCCTGACTCACCTCACGTTGGACGCCGTAGGCGATGTTTTCGCGTATGGTTCGTGAGAATAAGAAAGGCTCCTGTTCTACAATGCCAATATGGCTGCGCAAGTAACTGCGTGGATAGGAATTTAATTCCACCCCGTCGAGCTTCAAGCTGCCACCGGTATAGTCATAGAACCTGGGCAGCAGGTTCACCAGGCTGGACTTTCCGGACCCGGTTGGCCCCAGCAAAGCGACCACCTGCCCTGGTTCCACCTGCAAGTCGATTTCTCTGAGCACCGAACTGCCAGCCTCGTACTCAAACTCAATCCCACTAAATTCCAATCCGCCTGCCGGCGCTCCGCTTGGAACATATTTGCCCACGTCCAGGGGCTCTTCCATCTCCTTGATGAGTTCGGTTACCCGCCCGTAAGACACCAGGCCGGCGGACATCTGAGTCACCAATCGCCCCAAATTCCTGATCGGCCAGATGATCCAGATGATCATCCCCGCATACGCCACGTAGGTGCCGATGGTGATCATCCCATCCATCACCATCAAGGCTCCAACCGTAAGTCCAAACAGCAATTGAAAGCTGGAGAGGATGTCGGATATTGGCCAGTAGACAGAATGCAATTGAAGCACGCGGCGGCCCCGCGTGAATTTCTCCCAGTTCTCAACATCGAACTTTGATCGTTCGAAATCCTGTCGGGCGAAGGCCTTCACCACTCTCACACCGGCTAGGTTTTCCTGCAGGCGCGTCGAGAGTGTGGCTTCCTGTTCTTGGTAGGCCTCGTAGGCCTCCGAAATCCTCCGGAAAAAGTAGAAGGACATGCCGATCGTGATCGGAACGACAAGCACCGATAGCAGCGCTAACCGCGGATCCAGGCTAATCAGCACAGCCAAATTGACAACAAAGAGCAAAACGATGCGGCCAACGCCCATAGCCTGCTCCGAGAAAAAGCGGCGAATTGCATCTACGTCGGAGGTTGAGCGCTGGACAAGCTCGCCTGTGCGCGCTTTGTCGTGATAGCGAAAAGGCAGGCGCTGGAGGTGATCGAACAGATAGTCGCGTGTGCGCTTCGCGATTCCTTCCGCAGTCTGGCCCGCCAGGCGACCACTGAGATAGGTGGCTGCGCCCTGAATGAGGGCCAAACCTAGAAAGGCCAGAGCTACCAACGGGAGCAAACGAATCGCATTTTCGGCCACCAGGATCTCATCAACGTATTTTCCGAGCAGCAGGTAGGTGGCAGCGCGTGCGAGCGCCGCTACTCCGATGCTCAAGGTGGCGATGAAGAAGATCAGCCGGTAGCCGCGCAACAGCCGCCAAAGCCCGACAATGCGGCGATCGGCCAAAGTTTCCTGCAAGTCGAAGTCAGACAATTGATCGGTCATTTGTGCATTCATTAAGCGTGTGCACGCGCATCAACAACATCTCGGAGCAATAGCATCCGAGGATTTTGGTCCACCGCGCATACCCTCGCGGTGGACTCTCGACTAACTGATGAATCCGTTGGGTGGGTCGGAAGATTTAGGTCTTCCGGCGAGAGGAAAAGCGCGCGTGATGAGCTTCAGCGGAACATTATGTGTGGCATTCTACCATCGCTAATCGAAGGCGCCAGTTAGATGCTGCTCGAGGCGGTGCTCGACAGCACCAGCGCAACAGCTCCCATCAGACCCACGTCCACGCCCAGAGCGGCGGGCAGAATTTCGACGTCAAGAAAAACGGGCGACATCACATGTTCCCTGACCGTTTCTCGAATGGGGTCGAAGATTAGATCGCCGGCAAGGCTCACCCCACCGCCGATGAGCACTTTTTGGGGTTCGAGGATGTGGATCAGGTTGACCAGTCCAAGCCCGATATAAAATCCGGCTTGCTTAAACAAATCCTGCGCGAGCTCATCACCAGCCTGAGCGGCTTCGGCGATCGATTCGCCTGTGATTTCGTCGCCGAAATTGGAGATACTCGATTTTTCTCCTTGCTCCATGCGCTCTTTAGCATTGCGAACGATAGACGGCCCCGAGGCCAGGGCCTCCAGGTGACCGGGCTGGCCGCAGCCACATATCGGGCCATCGGCAACCAGGGTTTGGTGTCCGACCTCGGCTGCATACCCCCTGGCACCGAGCAGCAGCCTGCCGGCGCTGATGATCCCTCCGCCAATACCGGTGCTGATGGTCAGATAGACCATGTCAGCAACTCCCTGGCCCGCACCAAATTGATGTTCTCCGAGAGCAGCTAGATTGGCGTCGTTGCCTGCGAAAGACGGGCGCCCGAAGCGATCGTGGATGTACCCAGAAAGCGATAAATCTCCGAAGCCGGGGAGATTCGGAGGATCATAAATTCGGCCGGCTGCATCGATCGGCCCCGGTGCTCCGATACCGATCCCCAGTACCTCCTCGGGGTCAACTTCTTTAATGACCTCTTCGATAACAGAACAGATCCGCTCTAAGACGGCCTCACCACCCGACTCGGCCTCTGTAGGCATCTGAGACCGAGCACCCTTACCACCTGCAAGATCGGTACGGACTGCTCTGATCAGCGTGCCGCCTAGATCAACCCCAATTACCCATCGATGCATAATCGATCCTCGCCTTTCCGTATCTGATCCGTGATGGCCCATAGTATCAATCCCCAATGGAGCCTGCAATACCCGATGTATGCCGCCGTACAGTGAGTTCCTTTTCCCGCTGTTAATCTGTGCTAAACAGTTCCCTAATCTGTGTGATCTATATAATCAAATGCTCATATAGCGCGCTGTAAGATGTCGCAGTGGTGAGGCATCAAACTTACAGCGGGCACTAAGGCCCTCTTGGCCCCAACGCCTCCAAGATAAAAGGGAAACTGAAAAAATGGATCCGCTAAACGTAACGATCGGACTGGCAATATTAGCTGGGCTCGCTTCATTCCTCTCGCCCTGTGTGCTCGCCCTGGTGCCTGCTTACGTCGGCTATCTCGGCGGCCGCAGCGTGACCCCAGAAGGTGCGGTGGTTGAAAATCGGTGGGTAACTTTTTCGCATGGCGTGGCATTTGTAGTCGGCTTCAGCATCGTATTTATCTTGCTGGGTGCTGCCGCATCGGTAATCGGTGCCATCCTATTTGATCTTCGCGTGTGGCTCGCCCGTATCGGTGGGATCGTAGTCATCATCTTCGGCCTGCACACCATCGGGGTCATCAACATCCCTTTCCTGGACTACGATACACGGGGCACGTACCAGCCAAAGTCCGGCTCTGGCTATGCTTCTTCGGCCATGATGGGAGTGTTTTTCTCCGCCGGGTGGGCGCCGTGCGTCGGCCCGGTCCTGGGCGCAGTATTGACCCTCTCTCTGACCAGCGCCGCGTTGGGCCAGGGGGTAGTCCTGCTGACCGCTTATTCCATTGGTCTGGCCATACCCTTCCTACTCGCCGCCCTGGGGATCGGGAGGGTAGCAGAACTGATGCGAAACCATATCCGAGCGGTGAAACTCATTTCAATGGGCACAGGTGTAATCCTGATTGTGGTGGGGATCATGTTGCTTACCGGCACGCTTGAAGCTTTAGCACGATTTGGCTTCTTCGTGGACTTTGGTCTCTAGGAAACCGGAATGTTAGAAGAGAAACGAACATCTATAAGTAGAAACATACTTATCGGCGCGGTAGGAATCGCAGCATTGGCTGGGATTGCCTATCTTGCAACGCTGCCTGCGGCTCCCACGGTATCCTCGTCGGTTGACCCTGCTGATATTGCAGCTCTCGAGATCGCGCCCTCTCAGGGCGCACTTGCGCCAGATTTCAGCCTTTTCAATCTCGACGGCGAACAGATTACGCTCAGCGAGCTGCGCGGACGCCCGGTCATGATCAACCTCTGGGCCACATGG
>CAYZXF010000472.1:0-3526 GCA_964482355.1 uncultured Anaerolineaceae bacterium
GATGCCAGAGCGTCTCTTAGAGACGGCTCGGGCGAAGGGCATTGATAAGCTCGCGATCACCGATCACAGCGAAGTTGACGGCGCATTTGAAGCCTACGCCCTTGATCCTGAGCTGGTTATCGTTAGCGAGGAAGTTTATACAAGCCAGGGCGAGCTTCTGGCCTACTTCGTCAAGGAGCGCATCCCACCCGGCCTGGAGCCCATGGAAGCTATCCGGCGTCTTCGGGATCAGGGTGCCGTGATTAGTGTTGCCCACCCGCTGGATCCGATGCGCGGCGGCGCCTGGCAAGAACCCGCCCTAAGGGAAATACTGCCATATGTCGATGCGTTGGAAATATTCAACGCGCGTACGGTCGGCAAGGGCGCCAACGAGCGCGCGGTTGAGTTGGCCAAGGAAGCTGGACTTCATGGGACGGCCGGCTCGGATGCCCACGCCTATATGGAGGTGGGAACTGCGGGGCTGCGTTTACCGGCATTTGATGATGCGGACGGGATGCGAGCCGCGCTAAAGGAAGCAGAAGTGGTTGGGAAGCTTTCCTCTCCGCTCGTGCACTTCTTCTCTCGCTATGCAACTCTCCGAAAGCGGCTGGGCTGGAGCCCGAAGACTTAGCGCTACTTCCCGTGACCAGAACGGCACCGGAATACTAAATTCCACTCGCATCTGCGCCCGAGGCTCTAGATCTCTTTAGTCCGAAGATGTGGAAACAGAATCACCTCGCGGATGCTGGATCGGTCGGTTAGCAGCATCGTGAGCCGATCAATCCCCATTCCAAAGCCACCGTTGGGCGGCATCCCATAGCGCATGGCTCTTAGATAATCCTCGTCGAGCGGATGTCGGTCGACATCATCTTCCCCGAGGGCTCGCCCCATCTCCAGAAATCGTTGCTCCTGCTCGACAGGATCGTTCAGCTCCGTAAATGCGTTAAAGATCTCCATTCCCGCAACGAAGCCTTCAAATCGCTCGACGCGTTCCGGATTGTCTGGGTCGGCCTTTGCGAGCGGGGAAATATCACGCGGGTAACCATAAAGGAAGGTGGGCTGGATCAGCTCAGGCGCGACATGATGGTCCAGCAGATGCTCGATCAGCTTCCCCCTGGACGCCTTTTCGGGGGCTTCAATTCCAGCTTTTGAGATCGCTTTCCGCAGTGCGTTCTCGGATTTGTGTTTACTGAAGTCGATCCCGGTTTGCTCGGCAATTGCGGCCTGGAGTTCGATTCGTCCCCAGGGGGGCGTTACATCGATGGTTCGGCCCTGATACTCGAACTGCGCTCCACCCAGCACCTGTTCGACGACATAGGCGATCATGTCTTCGGTAACATCCATGACAAGCTGGTAATCCGCATAGGCCATATAGAACTCCAGCTGCGTAAACTCGGGCTGGTGCGTGCGATCGACGCCCTCGTTCCGAAAGTCCTTGCCGATCTCGTAAACACGTTCCAATCCCCCCACAAGCAGCCGTTTGAGATAAAGCTCAAACGATATCCTTAAGTAAAGGTCCTGATGAAGCTGATTGTGATGGGTCACAAATGGCTCCGCAGCCGCCCCCCCGTAGATCGGTTGCAGCACCGGCGTTTCGACCTCCAGGAAGCCGAGATTATTGAGGTACTGACGCAGGGCGTCAATGATGCGGGCTCGCGTTCGGAACAACTGCCGCACATCTGGATTGACTGCCAGATCGGCGTACCGTTCCCGATAGCGAGCCTCGGGATTGTCAAATGCCGAATGAACGACGATTTCATCATCAATCAGCTCTTCCTTAACTGCAGGAAGTGGGTAGGTGGCCTTTGACACCATAAGAAATGATTCAACCCGCACGGTCACTTCCTCGGTTCGTGTCCGGAACATCACCCCTTCCGCTTGAAGGAAGTCGCCGAGATCGAAGGCTTCCATGAAAAGGTTAAATTGGTCCGGACCCAGTTCGTCCTCTCGGAGATAAAGCTGAAGTCTTCCATCACTGTCTTCGATATGTGCGAACGCAGTCCGTCCCATCTCTCGGATAGATCGAAGGCGACCTGCGACCGCAACTCGAACTTCTTCATCTTTTGGTGCAGCCTCGAAATCCTTGACCGCTGCGCTTGATGTATGCGACCGATTGACTCGCGCCGGATAGGGATCGAGTCCTTCTTTTCTTATGCGATCCAGCTTTTCAAGCCGGACCTGCGTGAGCTTATCTGTCATAGACCCCTCTCTCCCGAAATAAAAAGTGCCCCGCGCCAGCACCTGGACGCAGGGCAATCAGTCAATTCGGTTAACTCACTTGATCTTTACGATCATAAAGTTCAGTTCACCTGCGGGTGCTTTGACCTTGATCTTATCTCCTGTCTTGCCTTGTAGCAGTGCGCGCCCCAGGGGAGATTCGTTTGAGATCAGTCCGTCTTTGGGATTGGCCTCTGCGATGCCGACGATAGTGTACGTTTCGACGGGCGACCCATCTTCTCTAACTTCCACCGTGCTGCCAATACGCACCATGTCATTCGAACGGCGCCGCTTGATCTCTTGAGCCGAGGAGAGCATGTACTCAATTTCTAATATTCGGCCTTCGACAAAAGCTTGTTCGTTTTTGGCTGCCTCGTACTCGGCATTTTCGATTAGCTCGCCGTCTTCCATAGCTTCGTGCAATCGGATAGCTACTTCTTGACGCTTGGTATCTTGCAGGAAGGTCAGCTCTTCTTCAAGCTTCTTTCGACCCTTCTTCGTTAGATAAACTTCTTGGTTCGTCATTTACGCTCCAGGTGCGCCCCTGTCGTTCTGCGCATGTATTTGGATGCTTCCCTAATATGACAAAAATGAACTGAGAGAGGTCTCTCAGCCCATAAGCGCCGGAGATCATAGCATAAGTTAATTGGGCTGTCTAGGTAACCCATATTGGGGGGCTAGATATCCCACTTTTAATCGTCCAAGGCGCGTTTACGGCGTGAGAAGTGTTAGGATTTGGACCCTCGAAGGCAATTTGTTATGGCGCTGCCAAAAATCGGCGAATTTGCACCGGATTTCGAATTGCAGACTGATCAGGGCGAGTCGGTTCGCCTCTCCGACCTCAGGGGTAAAAAGGTCGTTTTGTTTTTCTATCCAAAGGCGGACACGCCGGGGTGTATCAAAGAGGCCTGTGGATTTCGGGACGACTATTCTTTGTTCACTGACCAGGACATCATCGTCTATGGCATCAGTCCGGATACCGTTGCATCGCAAGCGGATTTCAGTGCGAAGTACGGGTTCCAGTATCCGCTGCTGGCAGATGCAGACCACAAGGTAGCGAAATCATACGGAGTCTGGAATTCCAAGAAACTACTCTTCTTAGGGGTCGCCTACGTGCGTCGGACCACCTTTTTGATCGATGAAACAGGTCGCATCAGCCATGTGTACGAAGGCGTCAAACCCGTCGGGCACAGTCAAGAGGTCTTCGCCGAGCTTACTTCCGCTTCGGGTTGATCACCATTAGCGACCGCATCGTGCCCACCGTGTTAAAATGCCCATCCATGGGCCGTTAGCTCAATTGGCAGAGCAGGGGCCTTTTAAGCCCAAGGTT
>CAYZXF010000473.1:0-2194 GCA_964482355.1 uncultured Anaerolineaceae bacterium
AAAACAAATTCTTAAAACAAAAAAGTTCATATAGAATATACTTAAATTGTTTGATTGCTACAAAATTAAAAGTGTAGAGTAGAAAATATTGTTTAACATAAACGCCTTTAAAACATTTTTCACACAAATCTAAAATAAACAAGAGAAAAGCTGGAAAATATCTGACACTGTGTTTCCCTTAAGTAATTGCTATTACTACAGGTTAGTGTCTGGTGTCTTCTGTTGTTCGGACGCTTGTGCAAGCTCATAACTTAATGGTCTTAATGGTCCGTCACAAGAAATCGGTCCGGTCTTAGAGCAGGTCGAATTCTGACTTGAAATTTTCTGGCTGGGAACTTGGGATACATATAGAACTCTATTGAATTTCGCATTCCCTAAATTATAGAATCAATTCAATTATCTCTAAGCCACTTTCAATGGCGGGAATGCTGGGATGAGTATAGAACTCTATTGATTAATTGAATATCCTGAAATCATTCAGTTAAGCTATTCTCCCAGGTAGAATTTTTCGGTTCTATTGGCGGCTGCAATAGATTTTTCTTGATCATACCCCGCATTACATGCAGCCTCACCCCAATCTTTAGAAGAAAATGATACAAACTCTCTGTACTCAGGACATGCAAAAAAAGCCTCCTGATCAACAGTTTCATGAGTCCGTATGTAGTTACCGAGCCCCCCAATTCCCATATCCCAACCAACGCCCCCAGCTCCAGGTCCATAATTTTCCCAATGTTCCCCTTCAGCGATCGCCAGATGTTCGAGTCGTAACGTCGTTTGACTCTCAGTGACTGCAGTAAGTTCCACTTTCACCCAACTAACATTGTCTCCAAACTCCCAGGTGATATCAAAGCCCTTCGGTTGATCACAACGATTGATGCTGCCCTTGGCGTTTCCTTCAAACTGGTAGTTCCCACCAGTGCGCAGTTCTCCACTGACTGGTAAGAACCAGAGTGATAAGCGATCTTTGTTGGTTAGCGCATCCCAAAGTTCATTGGCATCAACATCGTAAGTTGATTCTAAGATAATCGCATAAGCTGGACGACCTTCATGTTGTCGCTGTTCAACTTTTCTTTTGACCAATTTGGCGAAATCAAATATCTCTTTCATGTGACCTCCACTATATTCTTTTTGTTCGATCGATTAATCTATAAAGATTCTGAATCATAATAATTGGATTTCGAAATAAACTCAAGTATGATTTCTCCGAAAAGTCGCGGTGGGAATCCTAGATTTGTTTACTTATCTGCGAGAATAAATGGCGGAGGAGGTAGGATTCGAACCCACGGTACCTTGCGGCACAACGGTTTTCAAGACCGCCGCTTTCGACCACTCAGCCATTCCTCCACGACTATTTATAGCCCATTGGACAGGTCAAAACTATGAGAATTCTTCTCAAGGTCAAGTTAATATATGAGCCATAAAAAAGGCGCCCTGCGTTAGGCGCCTTTATTTTCAACAGATTACATTAAGCCAGATTAGCGACCGAGGGACCAACGTGAAGGTCCGGCCGATGGTTGACCGTCACAGGGTTCGGTGGTATTCCAGACAGTAGTACCATCAGAGATAGTCAGTGCTACACTGCCGTCACTGGCAAATACTCCAGTAGCAGACCAGACTCCGGTCACTACAACAGTATCAACTGAAGTCCCCAGATCCACAATGCAGGATATATCAAGTGTTGCAGTCATACTAATTGAACCCGAGGTAGGACAGTCAGTGTTTCCTTGCAGACTGAGAACAACATCGTTAACTGCTAAAGAGTTGCTAAATGAGAAGTCACAAGTTGCACCAGAATCGGATTCTGAACCGGAAAATGTTTCAGTTCCAGAACCATTAAAAGTAATAGGATCGATTAGCTCGGGCGTGATATTAGTTATGTCTATTGAGTGGACGCCGGAAATGGAAAAGGTGCCGCTTCTGTCACTGATATCCAAATGAGCTCTTGCTCTCAGTTCGTCCATTGTATTGTCCGGAATCTGCAAAGGAGTTCCGTTGGACAATGTCTGCAGGGAATCAATTCCACTAACGTCAATAGTGTCGTTGAATATCGTATCAATAATCATGGCACTAAACGTAAAAACATGCCAGTTTCCGTCCCAAACATAGTTAAGGGAGGTAATTACTACGATTTCGTCGTCTTCGCCCAATGCCTGTCTTCCAATTGAATTTTTGGGTGAAAAAGTAGCGCCCGGAA
>CAYZXF010000474.1:0-1635 GCA_964482355.1 uncultured Anaerolineaceae bacterium
TGGCGAACTGAGTTCGAACGAAGTCCTCCAGCGGCGTTAGCTGTACACCGAAGGCACTCGAGGTCTCTGCCATATCCATCGGCGAGTCGAAGGTCTCGAGTCCGGCCAGTCCACCGGCCATTCCTTCCGAGAGTCCGGGCACAGGCTCGCCCGGAGCCACCAGATTGATCTGGATCTTGCGCCCCAGAACGTCTTCAAAAACCTCGACCACTTCGCGCCATGTCAAGGGCTCTGGACCCCCAATCAAGATTTTCGCATTTGCCGCTGCTGGATTTTCCAGAAAGGCCGCTGCGAACTCGACTACGTCGGCCATGGAGACAAAGGAGTGTTTGTGACTCGCATCTCCAACCAACGTCACCGGCTGATCGGCCTGGAGCGGGCCTCCTACTACCATTGCGACCCATACTTCCATGAGGCTGTTGGCCGAAAGGATCGTGAAGTTCATTCCACTTTCTCGCAGGTGGTTTTCGGTCTTCGCTTTCGCCTGGAAGAACGGTATTGGACTGTCTTCAGAGGCTTTCATGGAGGAAATAAAGATGAACTGCTCTACCCCGGCACCACTAGCAGCATCGATAAGATCACGGTTCCCCTGTAAATCCACCGATTCGACGTTGTCGTCGCCACTCCCCTTGCTGGAATTCGCGGTCGTAATGACGGCTTTCACGCCCATACAAGCTTCATCCAATGAGGCTCGATCCTTCAGGTCGCCAATAACAGGCTCAGCACCCGCATCGACCAGGGGCTGATAAGGCGATTCCGGCCGCACAAGAATCCTGACCTCTTTGCCTTTTTCGAGCAGATGTCGTGCGATCATCCCGCCCAGCACACCGGTTGCTCCCACTACAAGAATCATTTTTTTCCTTCCTTCTCTCAGAGATAGCCCATATCTTGGGCTATCTGGGCTGCGGCAGTCAAATGGTTCCGCCCCTTTTCCGGATCCCCTTCATTGAGTTTATCTGCGGTCTCCATAATGGATTTGATTAGCCGGATCGCGTTAGCGAGACCAGATCGTACATTGGATCCCTTATTCCCCGCATGAAGTCTTTAAAGGCGCCGATAACATGCTCATTTGGCGGATCGAGTGCCCACGTCCTGTTCAACCAAACTGCTTATGCAATCCTGTTTTGCAGCCTGGCAAACCGGATCGCTTGAGTGCTTGCCTGCCTTCCGCTTCCAGTTTCCGGAACGCTTTCCGGATTGCCTCTGAGCCATGCTCCACTACTTCAAAAGGAACCAAGCCAACCTTTCCTCTGACCTGCTTGCCCAAAAAACGTACCAGATTCGGATCAGTCATCGGGGTCAACGGATGATCTTGCATACCGCTTTCATTCAACAAAACCCCATTCACAAACAAATGCCCCTGGTAGACACTCCTCCCGTTGACCGGCAAAGAAGGACAAACGATGGTGAAATCCTCTCCTAGCGCATCCAGTAACGCATCCGTCACCGGACCGATGTTTCCTTTTTCTGTCGAATCAAATGTCGAGCAATACTTGAAATAAAATTGATGACATCCCCAGGTTTTCAAACGACTCAACGCTTCTAACGATTGAGCAATCGCGGCAGTAGGAGCAATCGTCCGCGATTTCAAAGCAATCACCACTGCGTCCACCTCGCTAAGATCCGGCTCTTCCG
>CAYZXF010000475.1:0-1998 GCA_964482355.1 uncultured Anaerolineaceae bacterium
CGTTTAGCCAAGACTGAGCTCGCGCCAGCAAACGATCTGGATGTCTTAAAGCGTCTAGCGCAGCTACCCATCTACACCTGGAGCTATGCGGCGCAAGAGCTGTCTGTCATGCATATGGGGCCAATGGCAGAGGACTTTTACAGCACATTTGGGTTAGGTGAGGACGAACGCTATATCAGCACTATCGACTTACAAGGCGTCGCTCTGGCGGCCATTCGCGCAGTCAACAATAGTTTGGCAGCCGAACACGAACGCGTTGAACGTCTGAAAATTGAGAACGAAGAACTTAATGTTCGGCTAGCCGCCTTAGAGCAGACGGTATCCGGCGAGCCAACCAGATTATTCCCGGAGCTGACGGTCATCTTCGGTTCGCTGCTCGGGCTGGTCGCGGGATTCACGATATCTCAACGCAGTTTGAGCCGAACATAAAGAATATTAAGCGCTGATAGGCGTGGATACTCGGTGCATTAGTTGGGTCCTCTTTGCTCTTGCAGGTCGGAATCTTCTGGTTATCGTGGTCTTCGCGAAGGGAAAATTCCCTGGGTCGGCGATTGGACATCTAGGGTCATGGTCTCTGCTACTCTCAGGAGTCCGTGGATAAACTTGCCGGAATGGACACCCATAGCTCATGCTTAATCTTTTCCCGACGCTGTTCCGAGTGGTATGAATGGAGCCTATGCCAGGCTTGATAAATCTACATTCCTTCGGTGGTAGCTGTGTAGACGCTGCGAAGAATATCGTTCTGCTATAGGTATCTGGAATGTACATTCGACCAATATGAAGAGCTCGCGGCGCATGACAATGAAGTCGCTTTTTGTGCTGCTTAACTACTCGCTGGAGGGGACCGGCTTCAGCCGACAATTAAATACGAAGCCCGCTTTCAACTGAGTGGGCTTCTTTGTTGTAAGATGAAAGCGGAGCCGCTCACTTATGCCTGCGGCCCAAGCACAGGCAGCTCGCAACCGTTATGCCGCTGGTGTCGGAATCGGAGTACAGACCTGGTCAGATGTAGGGCTGTGAGGCAACCAAGGAAGCCTTTCAGCGGTTAGATCTGAATCGCTAAGCGCCAACCGCGGGTGCGCATACTTACGGGCGTACCCTTCTATCCAAGGAGGAGAACCATGATATCGGCATTCGTGTTTATTCAGGTGGGGGAAGCTGCAGGCTGGGACGAGATGAGCGCACTCCATGACGCGCTGCACGCCGTAACCGGAGTCAAGACCGTTCACTTCGTCGCTGGACCGACTGACGTCATCGTTTTTATCGACGCAGTGGATCAACCGGCGTTGGTGGAGACTCTAGGCGCAATTCGCGCTGTGAAAGGCGTGGCTAGCACGGATACACGTATGGTCTGGCCCGTGTAAGGGTCCGGAAGCAACCACATAGCGCAAGTACAATCAGGCAAAGACAGCAGAACGCTGGGTAATCTGGAGAGATCAGGCCGCGCGCAGCTCCCCGCGTCGGTGATTGCGAAGCCCCACATTGCGTAGCTTGGCCGTGGTGGGCCGGCGAGTTTGGCGTTGAACTAAGCCGAGGTCGATTGATCCATGGCAGGCTAACAACTCGCTGGAGCGGACCGGGGATGCGGCGGCAATTCCAGGAAAAATTCGCGATCGGGTCCATGGTGTTAGGCATTCAATGGAGCGATCGCCGGCCGCTCACTTGTGCCTGCGGCCCAAGCACAGGCAGCTCGCAGCCGCTAGGCGCTAGGTGCACCTCGCGAGAAGGAGCCAGGGTCTTGGCAAACCGACAGGCAGAAACTTCCCCCACCGGTCACATCCGTCACATTGAGGTTGTGGCGGAGGCCACCACTATTAAAGGCTGGCGAAAGCAAGTCGTCGCAGGACAGAAAGGATCCGAACGCTTCACCTTCATCAGCGATGAGGGTTCATATATGCCCGGCGGTGAGGGGACCGCACCTACGCCGCTTACCTATTTCACTGCTGGCGTCGCACTTTGACTACTCTCACAGGTGTCGCAGGTTGCGGCAAAGCGAAA